>JABBBA010000275.1:0-10610 GCA_018607685.1 K189A clade bacterium
TTCACCGCTAAGGTCTAAACCCAGGCTGATGCTGGTTTCGATCCAGGGGACCACCCGGGAGATATCATCAAAATCCATATCACCGCGGGTGCGCAATGTATGAACTATCTGTTGGGTCCAGGTGGTGCCGCTTTTACCGAACGGTGTGATCACGACATCCGTCGGACGCAGCTTCAGCGCCAGGCCTTGTTCGTATCCTTCTGCGGAAAAGAGTGGCTTGGTAATTTCTCGCATTTCGGCGAGGCTGGTGGCCCGTTTTGGAGTTACCTTTTTATCCATGATGTCTCCTTCAAATTCATGCGGTGGTCACTCCACGTGAACACTGACCCGTTTTACGATCCAGAACATTGCGATAAACAATACAACATACATACCTGCTGCGAAGGCATAGGGAATGGTCGGATTATATTGATACATCAGGCCGCCGATAAAGGGACCAATGGTAAAGCCAAGAGGGCCGCATGAACCAGCGACCCCGGCAACAGCCCCCTGTTCCTCGGGGGAAACGGCAAGGGAGGCACCCGCCATGAACCCTGGTCCTGCCAGGCCCATGCCGAATCCAAGAAAGGTCATGGCAAGGGTAAGTAGTGCCCGTGTTTCAACAAATGTCATCAACACGAATGCAATGACTAATACAGGCATGGCAAGTCTTAGTAGCGTAAAAGGTTTGATGTCCAGTCTCTGGACGATGACACCCTGGGCGAACAAGGATGCTGCGCCGGTGCACATCATGGCAATACCAAAGGTCTGGGCAGTCTCCCCGGGTCCAAGACCCAGAACGTCCTGGAACCTGAAACCCATCGTCTGCTGCACGAGTGCAAATCCGGTGAACATACAAACGCCCACTATAACGAAAGGTAGTATTCTCGGATCCGTGTAGCGGAGTCGTCTGGTCGGTCTGTGCTCACCGGGGTTGTGCGGCGATTCGGGTAGGAACTTGAGAATAAACAGACCGTTCATGAACGCCAGGACACCGATTGTCCACAAAGGCGTGAGCAGTGAGATAACGGCCAGACCCGCTAATGCCGGGCCGAGAATGGAGCCGATATTATTGGCGGCGCCTGCGGCGCCCATACCTTTGGTTCGGTTCGTGACGTCTGTAATATCAGCCATGTAGGCCGTTGCCGCGGGCATTCCTGCGGACATAATGCTTGCGTGAGTCACGCGCGCGATAATGAGGCTGATAAAAAGTGGCGTGCCCAGTAACCAGCCAGACAGGCCAAGGTTAAGCACCGTGTTGAATGCAATCGTTCCGAGCGAAAACCCAAACACGCCGATCAACATGACGCGCCTTCGGCCAAGGCGGTCGCTTAGCCTTCCCCAGAGAGGGGAAGAAAGAAACACCGCCAGAGACGAGATGGAAATGATGCTCGTAATCTGGAAGTCCTGCAGCCCGAGTTCCCGGCCTAAAGGTGCAAGTACAGGAAATAACACCGAAAAGCCCATTCCCATGATGACCAGGGAAAAGAGCAATGTGCGACGGGATCTTTCGTACTGCGTGCTGGATGAGTCTGCTTTAATTTTAGGGGCCTGGCGTAGTGAGTTCAGGTTGACTCACTTTATGAGCGCGCATGTTAAACGGTTGGACCTTGATGGTCACCGCCCAAAATACTTTAGGTATTGGGCGCGCAGAAGATTTCGTACAGGGACTCAATCAGGGTAGATGCTTCGCCTTCTTTCAGCGAGTAATAGACGGTCTGCCCGTCGCGGCGGGTCTCCACCACGTCCTCGTAGCGCATTCTTGCCAGGTGCTGACTAAGCGGGGATTGGCTTACGCCAACGCTTTTAGCGAGTTCACTGACTGACTTTTCGCCCATTTTGAGTTCGCAGAGCACCATCAGTCGGTGCGGATGGCCTAAAAGCTTGAGCATATCGCTGGCCCTTGTGGCCGAGGCGTGCATGGTTTCGAGATCCATTGATCAGTTCCTTTACTACATTTTCAAAGACAGTTGCGATGTGTATATTAATATGTAAGAATTTTATAATATACAAACAAATTCATCTATCAATAGAAGAGACAGTTCTAACGAGGGACAAAATTGATGGAAAAGACCAATAAGCAGCCAGAGGAACGACCGCCGGAGCCAGAGCTGGCAAGACGCCGGTTCCTCATGGGATCCATGGGACTCGTTGGTGGTGTTGCCGCGGGTTTGGTACCCGGTGTCAGCGCTTCAGGCAGCAATCTTCCGCCGAACGTTCCTGCATGGACACGATCACTCGGACCCGGTGTCTTGACCAATCCCTATGGCCAGCCGTCACCGTTTGAAAGTCATGTACAGCGCAGAACAGTGGATTGGCTCACGCCGGACAGGATAGCCTCAATCAGCTTTACGCCACTGGCAGACCTGAAGGGGATCATCACACCAAGTGGCGTGGTATTCGAACGATATCATGCAGGAGTGCCTGCAATAGATCCTGCTGAACATCGATTAATGATTCACGGGATGGTTGACCGGCCCCTTATTTTCACAATGGAAGACCTGATGAAGTTTCCCTCGACTTCAGTCATCAAGTTTCTGGAATGCCCGGCGAACGGTGGCATGGAGTGGCGGGGTGCGCAGATGGATGGTGTCCAGTTTACTCACGGTATGCTCGCCTGCTGCGAGTGGACGGGAGTGATGTTGTCCACATTGCTATCCGAAGCCGGTATTAAGAAAGGCGCGAGCTGGATTCTTGCTGAAGGGGCGGACGGTTCTCATATGAGTCGCTCTATTCCGATGGATAAAGCCATGGATGACGCGATGATTGTTTACGCACAAAACGGTGAAATGCTTCGCCCGGAACAGGGATACCCGGTTCGCCTGATCAATCCTGGGTGGGAAGGCAACACCTGCGTCAAGTGGTTAAGGCGGTTGGAGGTAGGTGACAAGCCCTGGCACCACCGTGAAGAGACTTCAAAATACTCCGATCTGATGGCCGATGGCACATCAAGAGAATTCAGCTTCGTTCAGGAATGTAATTCCGTTATTACCAGTCCCTCTCCAGAGAAACCCTGGAAAGAGAAAGGCAGATACTGGGTAGAAGGCCTTGCCTGGTCAGGAAACGGAAAGATTAAACACGTCGACGTGTCTACAGACGGTGGTATTAGCTGGCGCGAAGCAAGGTTCACCAGCATCGTGTTACCCAAGGCGCTCACTCGATTCGGGATTGAACTGGACTGGGATGGCTCACCACTGCTTCTCCAGAGTCGCGCCGTTGATGAAACCGGTTTTGTGCAACCCACTTACGCACAACTTCGAGACGCCCGCGGGACAAACTCGATCTATCACAAGAATGCGATTCATACATGGCAGGTTCGACCAAATGGGAGCGTCGCGAATGTTCAGCTTTCATAGACCCCTGGTAGCATTTTTAGTCGTGCTGTTTGCAGGTGCAGCCTCTGCGGATGACGGTATGCATTATGGGTATGGAAAAGCCGCGACCGTCGAACAAATTTCAGGATGGGATATTGATGTAAGACCTGACGGTACTGGCCTGCCGCCAGGAGAAGGATCCGTTGAAGACGGCGAGTATCTTTATGAAGACAAATGCGCCGAATGTCACGGAAGTTTTGGAGAGGGTAACAACCAGTTTCCGGCCTTAGCGGGTGGTGAGGGAACATTGACCGATAAGCGCCCGCATCGGACCGTGGGTAGCTACTGGCCTCATACCAGTACGCTTTGGGATTATATCCATCGTGCTATGCCCTACACGCAGCCGGAATCGCTGTCTGACAACGAGGTCTATGCGATCACTGCCTACGTACTGTTTTTGAATGATCTTGTCGCTGACGATTTCATCCTGTCTCAGGAAAATCTCGTCTCGGTTGAGCTGCCGAACAAGCCTAACTTCGTCGCTGATTCACGGCCGGACACATTCAACGCTCGCTGTATGAAAGATTGTAAAGAACCCGGTTCTATTCAGGTGGTCACCAGTATTGAGCGTCAGCCAGCCGAGGCGGTCGTCGCAAAGGCAGCGGCGCAGCCGGTTCCTGCAGGTGAAAAAATTTATCGGCAGGCCTGTGGTCTGTGCCATGACAATGGCATTACCGGTGCACCAAAGCCACATGACCAGAGAGACTGGCGTGGACGTGTTGACCAGGGCATGGACGTGCTGGTCAGGCATGCCATTGAGGGTTTTCAGGGTGAAAATGGCATCATGTTGCCGAAGGGTGGCTTTAGTCATTTGTCGGACGAAGAGGTCGCCGCGGCGGTCAATTATATGGTGGGAGAAAGCCCGTGATTAGAATCGTGATGCTATCACTGATGTTGCTGCCCTGTTTTCACGCTGGTGCGTCGTCCGCTACCGAACGGGGAAAGGCGATTGCCGAAAACCGCAACAAGGGTAACTGTCTTTCGTGTCATTTTGTCCAGGGTGGCGAGATGACCGGTACTGTTGCGCCACCGTTAATCAGTATGAAACTTCGCTACCCCGACGTTACGGAACTCAGGTCCCAGATATGGGACGCCACAGTAAAAAACCCTGAATCAGTCATGCCTCCCTATGGCAGGCATTTAATCCTCACCGAAGAAGAAATTGATCTGGTGCTGGAATATATTTATTCATTATGAGGAAACCATGAACACTAACTTTTCAAGAAGATGGTTCGTTAAAAGTCTTGCTGCTGTCGCCGTAATGGTGAGCTTGCCCGGTGCTGTTTTTGCGCGGGCAACGGGCGCGTTTAGTGCGGATAAGACTGACAAAGTCGTTGAGACGCTATTTGGTGATTTACCTATTGAGGAAAGCGCCAACGTTACCTTTAGATTGCCTGATATCGCGGAAAATGGGGCAGTTGTGCCGGTGACCGTCGCAACAGAGATCGAAGGCGTCACGCAGATTGCCATTGTTATCGATGGTAATCCGAATCCGCTGTCAGCGGTTTTTGATATCGGAGAAACGAGTCTTGCTGATGTCAGCACTCGAATAAAGATAGGTAAAAGTTCTGTTGCCAGAGCTTATGTGAAAACCGACGCCAGGGTTTTTATGACCACCAGAGAAGTAAAAGTCACCATTGGCGGATGTGGAGGATAAGCACATGAATGCAAAACCCGTAAAAATCAGAGGTCGCTTGAAGAACACAATTGCGAACATCAAATGTCTGATGCCGCATCCCATGGAAACAGGTACGCGCAGGGATGATGCAGATGAGCTGATTCCTGCACACTACATAGAGACCGTGACCTGTCTTCACAACGATAGGGAAGTGATGACTGCACATTGGGGGGCTTCAGTCTCAAAAGACCCTTACTTCTCGTTTAAGGTTAAGGACGCGAATTCCGGCGATACCATTAAAGTGAGTTGGGTCGACAATCTGGGTGAGACATCATCCGGCGACATCGTGTTGAAATGACCAGAGCTACGGCATTCCTGGTTGCACTCCTCGCGGCGGCTGGTGCCAGCGCTGAGCCCGAATCCGACCGGCAAGCGTTTGTGCGATATTTCGAACAGCGCTTTCCGGATGTTGAAGTGAGCGCCCATGTTGATGGTGCCTACGCACTAAACGAGCAAACGCGTGAGCAGTGGCTGGCGATGGAGGATTTCCCTCCTTATGAATTTTCTGTCGATGATGGCGAAGTATTATTTGGCGCGAGCTTCAAAGATGGCAGCGGCTATCAGGATTGCTTCGGTGATGGAAACGTCAAACAGCATTTCCCTTATTTTGACGATGACAGACAGACCGTGGTCACCCTTGAAGTTGCGATTAACGATTGCAGAAAAGCCAGTGGTGAGGAACCCCTTGCCTATGATGGAGAGGACATTGCCCTGTTGGCTGCTTTTATTGCTTTTGCTTCGCGCGATAGCCTGATTGATATCGACGTGCCGCCTGGCGGACTCGCAGCCTATGAAGCGGGGAAAGAGTACTACTACTCCCGACGAGGTCAGCTTAATTTTTCATGTAGCCACTGCCATATGCAGATGTCAGGTATGAAACTCCGGGCAGAAACGCTGAGTGCAAGTGTCGGCCAGGTGACACACTGGCCTGTCTACCGGTTCAAGTGGCAGGAGATCGGGCCGCTTCACCGACGTTTTGTGGAATGTAATGAACAGGTTGGTGCAGAAGGATTGGATTACCAGAGTGAAACCTATCGAAACCTGGAATACTTTCTGACTTACATGAGCCGGGGGTTACCCCTCAACGGACCAGCGAGTAGAAAATGAACCGACTTATCGCCTTATTCTCTCTGCTGTTGGTGTGCGCACTGACGCAGGCAGATCAACTTAACGTGGATTCCGTCAGCGAGCAGATTCGGGAGGCTGAATCTTTCCATGACGAAGCCCGATCCTTGACCCATAGTTGGGTAATCACAGCCAGACTTATCGAAGAAGCGAAAGCTGCACTCGCGGACGATCAATTGATGAGGGCGGACGAGCTTTCAAAGAGAGCGTTGCGCACTGCGCTCGCTTCCGTGAGCCAATCGATACGAGAGAAAGAAGTCTGGCGTAACCGAATACCATCATCGTGAGTCCTTGCGCCATGAGTCCTCCTCTCACAAACCGCTACACGAAAAGTGTCAGGATACTAAATTGAATCGCCGCGAATTTCTTGAACTGATTGCTAAAGCGGGCGTTACCGCTTCGCTGTCCGGTTGTCATTCCCTGGGCGAAAAAAACGCGGGTGCACTATATGAGCTGTCAAAGTTTGGGCAGGCGCGCGTGTTACATATTACGGACACGCACGCGCAGCTGATGCCTGTCTATTTCAGGGAGCCCAGCGTGAATCTGGGGTTAGGTTCAGCGAAAGGCAAAATGCCGCACCGTGTGGGTAAGAATCTGCTGTCCGAAATGGCGGAAGTGAATCCCATGTTAAGCCATGCGTTTACCTACCTCGATTTTACTGAAGCCGCCCAGCGATTCGGCAAGGTTGGTGGGTTCAGTCACCTTGCCACTTTGATTGAAAGATTAAGGAACGAGGCGGGTGGTGCGCTTTTGCTGGATGGGGGAGATACCTGGCAGGGCTCCGGCACCGCCCTCTGGACACGCGGAAAAGACATGGTGGGTGCCTGTAACCTGCTTGGTGTTGATGTCATGACGGGACACTGGGAGTTCACCTATGATGCCGCTGAAGTTATTGCCAATGCAGCAGACTTTGATGGAGAGTTTGTTGCCCAAAACATTCGTGCGACTGAAGATGCCATGTTTGAGGGTGTTGATGTTTATGATGAGGATACCGGGCATGTCTTCAAGCCCTATACGATAAAGGAACAGAACGGCTATCGAATAGCCGTCATCGGCCAGGCCTTTCCTTACACGCCCATTGCTAATCCCTCGCGCTTCATCCCGGACTGGACCTTTGGTATCCAGGAGGAAGACCTTGCGCAACTGGTCGAGGATATAAGGGATAAGGAGAAGCCAGACGCCGTGATCCTGCTTTCGCACAACGGCATGGATGTGGATCTGAAACTGGCATCAAGGGTGCCCGGCATAGATGCCATTCTTGGTGGTCATACCCATGATGGCGTACCGGTGCCTGTTGTCGTCAGCAACGCCGGTGGTAAAACTATCGTGACCAATGCGGGCTCAAACGGGAAGTTTGTTGGCGTTCTGGATCTGGAATTTGGGCGCAGCGGCGTCGTGGGATACCGCTATCGATTAATGCCTGTGTTCTCCAATCTGCTGGACGAACATGCGGAAATGGCGAAATACATCCGTGAAGTCAGGGCGCCTTACCTGTCTACCCTGAATGAAGAGCTGGCGACCTCGGAGTCGCTTTTATACAGGCGTGGAAATTTTAATGGCACCTTTGACCAGGTCATCTGTGATGCATTGCTGGAACAATTGGATTCTCAGATTTCGCTGTCACCGGGATTCAGGTGGGGGACCACGGTCCTGCCAGGCGACACTATCACCATGGAGCGGGTTCTGGACCAGACGTGTATGACCTATCCGGAAACCTATGTAAGGGAAATGGAAGGTGGCGAATTGAAAAATATTCTGGAAAGTGTCGCCGACAATATCTTTACTCCTGACCCGTATTACCAGCAGGGTGGTGACATGGTCCGCACCGGTGGCATGAGTTATTCCTGTGCACCTCGTAATGGTTTTGGTGAACGGATCAGTGATTTACGTCTTCGAGACGGTTCCCTTATCAATCCCGACCAGCGCTATAAGGTTTCTGGCTGGGCAACAGTTGGCAGTCAATCCTCGGGGCCCGCGGTCTGGGATGTCGTTGCTGACCATTTGCGGGACAAAAAGGAGATCAGCGTTGATCGCCTGGAAACGCCGGTTCTAAAAGGCATCAGTAACAACCCTGGGCTTGCATAGCCCATCGGGATATAGCCCATATATTTGGCCCAGACAGGATGGAGAAGGACATGACTAAATTTATTCAATGCGCGGTGTTAATGGTGGGAACACTCCTGGTGTTTACTGCCAATGCCGAGGAGCTGAACCCCGAAAAACCGTTTGCCGAACGCCACGTGCTGTTGCAGGTCAGTGATCATGACCCCGCCAAATTCTCCCTGACACTGGATGTTGCGAACAATCTTATTCGCCACTATGGCGGGACGGATAATATTGATGTACAGATCATCACCTTTGCCGGAGGCGTCAATATGTTGACCAACCCGGACGCGAACCCTAATTCGGAACGCATTAAGAGCCTGATGGATTCAGATGTGACCTTTGTCGTTTGCCTGAATAGTATCGACACGATTAAACGTAAGACCGGCACAAGGCCGGTTTTACTCGATGGGACGAAAGGTGTGCAGACAGGTGTGGCTTATATGCTGGAAAAAATTCACGAGGGCTATATTCAGATCCATCCCTAGATCGAAAAGCTATTCGTATCGGTCCTTTAGAACAAAGAAAGCGAGAAACAGCAACATCATGCTGAAAGGTATGGCCAGATAGATCCCGCTGACGCCGATCACTTCTTCCAGGGTTATTTGTCCGAAATTCGCGTTCTGCATTAGCCAGGCGTCAAGTGCAGGGAAGGCCATCGCAAAAATAAATGCTCCAAACAGGGCGCCGAGTAACGTAAAGAGTGCGTCCAGTTTTCCTTCCGAAGTACCCACGATGCAGGTGCCGGGACAATAACCCGAGACTGCCCAGCCGATACCGAAGATAGCACCGCCAGCAACGACGCCCCAGACATAAGCTGGTTTGATGCTCATGTTAGCCAGGCCGCCAAGATCCAGAAGATAGATCCCAAGGCTTCCTACCCCGATAGCAGTGAGCATTAGTTTGATGATGGACATATCTTTCAGTAAGAGGGTTCCCAGAATTTTTCGGTAGCTTGTTGCACCACCCAGGAAAAGGATTGCGCCAAATGCGCAGCCGATAAGAAATCCGGTGATTAGAAGTTCCATAGGGTCTCCGTTAAGACTTTCTGTAAAGGAATTTTGCGGCACAGATCGCAACTGCGAAGGTCACCACACCAAAAATGAATGAACTGACGGCCAGCTGAGATATCCCGCTGATCATATGTCCGCTGGTGCAGCCACCTGCGAGACGTGCGCCGAACAATAAAAGCGTTCCGCCGGTAAATGCTGCGGCGAGCCTTTTGATTCTGGAAGGGCCGAACTGCATGACCCACATGGGTGGCATGGAACCCTGATCCTGCAGGGGCTGCTTTTTACGGAGCAGGGCAGCAGTGATACCACCGCCCACCAGCATTCCAAGGACCAGCATCCAACCGTAGCCGATTCCCCAGCCGGACTGTTCTCCGTACCTGGACAGATAAGTATTGTTTTCAGCGAATGCCGGTGCAATCTGGTGCGTCACCATTGCATCGGTCACCACGAATTGAGTGGAGACACCCAGTGGTTTTACCAGAAAAGTGGCCAGTGTCAGCAATAGACCCAGAGCAATACCGGCGACTTTCCATGAGATGATTGGTTCATCGTTCATTAGTCTGTCCAATTAGTAATGTAGTTATTTAGTACATTAGCATATTATTATATTAGTAAAAACAGGAATCTTGAAAAAGGGCGAAACAGAGCATGTGGAAAAGAGGCGAATAGTGATGGGAATCAAACTTCTGGCTGGAATGCTGACAGCGCTGCTTGTCTTTGAAGCATTCGCGTCGGGATTGCCGAAGACAACCGACCTGCGGCAGTCAGCGATGGAAGCGAAAAGTGGCAGCAAGGTCCTGGTCGTTTACGTGACGATGGAAGGCTGCCCGTACTGTGCAAAACTCGAAGCTGACCTGCTGACTGCGGCCTATGGCAAAGGTGACCTCGACATCGCTCATTTTGTCGAGCTGGAATGGGCAGATCAGCAGATTAAAGATTTTGATGGATCAAAGGTTTCCGCGGCTTCTTTTATGGAACAGTACGGCGTGGTGGTGACACCAACGGTGCTGTTTCTTGGCTCGAGCGGTGAAGAATTGAGTGAGCGTCTGGTCGGTTATCAATCCGCGGACTTCTACTGGCAGTACCTTTTGGAAGGTATAGAGCAGGCCGGGCTCTGGGATGCAGATTAAGGCGCCGGCTACGTTTGGTTAGCGAGCTCAGAGAGTTTGGTCACCCGGGTATCATCTGCACCCAGATACTCGATGATCGTTGCCATCACATTCGGAATGTTCAGCGTTCCTGCCTCATTCATTGCTTCAAGGTCAGCCCAGTCTTTGGTTCGATCGAAGAAAACCTTCAGGACTGCAAGGTCGCGGCACGACAGAAAGGGTACAGAGA
>JABBBA010000275.1:10620-11693 GCA_018607685.1 K189A clade bacterium
GGGTAAGGCGCCAAGCACAGAGGTTGCATGATCAACATCGGTAAAGATATTCATATCGATATCGACCGTGCCCCTTGCGCTTTTTGTACACCATGCCAGCGCGAGGGCACCACCGAAAGCATGCGGAATATCACCGGCCTCCAAAGCCTCGTGCAATCGCACGATTTTTGCACTCAGTGTCATCATGTCCTGTTTACTCGGCAGAGATGAACCATCATTTGTTTGGAATCATTTGTTCTGAAAAGATGGCGCTGTCGGGTTTGTCCGTGAACTGGGTGGGAAATTCTCCTGCCAGGTCCAGTACTTCCTCGAGTTCGATACCCTTGGGATAGGATTCCTCTCCACGCATTCTGGGTGAGAGTTGAAAATCGATCGAAAACCCGCACGCGTGAATCAGTCGCATAAGTGTCGTTGTGACAGGCACTTTTTTTCCGCCTTCGTAGGCAAGGATGGTGGAATGGGAGCTGCCCACTCGCTTTGCGAGTTCCCTCGATGAAATGCCAGCCTGGCGCCGGGCATGTTTCAGGAGGTTGGCGATGCGCTTTGAGTAACGTGCTGTTTGATCGTCCATAGGGTCTGATAGCCTTCCCGGAAGGCGCGGTATCCGATTGGGTACCACCATTGTAAAGATCTTTACCCGCAGATGACAAGCCCCGGAGCCTGTTTTTGGAGATGCCGCCCAGGGTACGGTCGATGGGTCCCTATATGGGGAGCTGCCGCGCAGAGTGCGCTCACTGGGCTCCGCCTGACTTCCAGAGGCTTTGAACCCCGATAAGTGCCATCGTGGTCGACTGGATGAACCGGACTGGCCGATCTTCCCCTGAAACAATTCGGCGGTGAGGGCGTCTGGCTAATAAGGTAAGTTAACTAATATGACCTGGTGACAGGTCCTTTTGCAATTTCAGCGTTGAGGAATGGTATGCCAAGAGAGAAGATCAGTTTCCCGGGTTTTGATGGTAGTGAATTATCGGCGTTATTGGAGCTCCCGGATGAAAAGCCCCTGGGGTATGTCCTTTTTGCGCACTGTTTTTCCTGCGGCAAGGACCTTGCGTCAGCGTCACGCATCTCAAGGG
>JABBBA010000205.1 GCA_018607685.1 K189A clade bacterium
CAGTCGAAAAGACAGTGGTGTTGAATGTCGTCTCGCCCGAAAATGGAGAGATCCCGTTTGTAACAATCCCGGCTCAATTTGGTCTACCCTGTAATAAAGGGAGACATATATGAGCGATTTTCCGGCAACGCTGACTGAAGCGATGGCCACCGAACCTCTATGGCTGTCAGCCTGGTTAGGGGTTCTGGGGGGTACCCACCTGATTGCAATTTTCTTTACGGTTTACAAAGATGACCAGGGCTGGGGGTTCCGCTGGGAACCACTGGCGATTCTTGGCTGTTTTGCCCTCGCCGGGTTCATCATGAACGCGATGTATACGCATTATGGCTATGTTCGGTTTCTGGGTATGGGTCATTTAATCGGTTGGGCGCCCATATACGGGTGGATGATTTTCAAGCGATCATCCATCGGCTTCTCTACTGTGTGGGGTAAGTACGTCCACTGGTACCTGCTGATCGCGGGCATATCATTGGTGATCGATGCGGTTGACGTGATCCGTTATCTGGTTGGAGACGACGGCAGTCTGTATCTACGACATTCCTAGCGCGACATTTGAGATTACTTCTCCCAGACTAAAACCTCTCCGCCCAGTCCCATGAGCGCCGACCCGGGAAACACTCGCAGCCGCCCTCATGCGCTGTTCTCTTAACCAACTGTCCTTAGAGCATAAAGTACCCTGCCGGTGGCGCACAGGGTTCCTTCATCGTTTTTAATGTCTACATGGATAGTACAAAGCTGCCTGCCGCGCTTGATCACTTTAGCTTCCGCATCAATCCAGCTGCCGTGGGCCTGTCTAAGATAAGTAATTTGAAGATCTGCTGTTCCTGCGGGTTCGCTGCCTTCCCGGATGTTGGTAAATACGGCGGGTACAGCAGCCATGTCGATCATGGTTGAGAGTACGCCGCCGTTAACGCTTCCGCCGATGCCGGTAGGAGTACCTTCGTGAATATTGAGGCGAATGCGGGCGTAATCTTCACGCGTTTCCTCGAGCGTTAAACCCAGATACTGGTGAAAGGGGTCGCCATTGAAATCAAATGGGTTATCAACTTTCATGATTCCACCATGCGGTATCCGAAAATGCCCGAAGGTCGAGTTCGTGGGTCCATACTGAACGGTGCTGGCTGGCAATATGGAAGTAGGTCTCTGCAATCTTGTCGGGGAGCATCAGGCCATCATGTTCACCACCCCGCGTGTCCCGCAGCTCTTTAAAGTGTTCCTCTCCCAGCATTTTCCC
This sequence comes from K189A clade bacterium, assembly GCA_018607685.1. Classification (GTDB taxonomy): domain Bacteria; phylum Pseudomonadota; class Gammaproteobacteria; order Pseudomonadales; family Azotimanducaceae; genus UBA9659. The sequence goes on from JABBBA010000205.1 coordinate 1,235, forward strand.
CAGGGTGTCCGGTGCATCAACTGCTCCGTCGATCAGGATATGCGCGACATGAATTCCCCTGGGTGAAAATTCTGCGTTGAGTGTTTGGCACAACATCCTTCGCCCCCCCATGGCCGCGGCGTGTGAATGCTGACCTTTGTTACCGCGCATGGCGGAGGTGGCAGAAGTCACAAGGATAGTGCCGTGTCCTCGTTCTTCCATTAATGGTGTGAGCGCGTAGGCGAGTCGATAAAGACCAAACGTTCCAAGGCGCCATCCCATCTCGAAGGTTTTATGGGGCGTTCCTGCCAGAGGGCGATTGCCAATCTGCGCGCCAAGGTTATAGATGGCGACTTCGATGGGCCCGATGTTGGCTTCGATATCTGCCACAAGGTCTTCAATGGTGTTCTCATCGATGGCGTTCACCAGTTTTCCCGAGGCGCTGCCACCGGCATCTGTTATCTGATCAATGAGCCTGTTGAGGCCTTCCTCATCGCTTCGGCGACACAGGAATGAGTGGTACCCTTCCTGCGCGAATTTCTTCGCAACATTTCCGCCGATGCCAGCGCCCGCGCCGATGACGAGACAGACAGGTTTGGTCATTTGGGATTCCGTTCAATTTAAAGAAGTTGCGGTTAGCATAGGGTTTAGTCCTAAAGCTTGCAAAGAGGTGCCGACATCTACCGACGGATGCGGCATGATCTCTGCTGTCGGATAACCTAAAAAAGGCCAGGAAGTAATATGAAGCCACTTATTGTATACGGTGTACCTTTCTCACAACCCGTGAGAGCAGTCTTATGGTTGTTATTGCTAAAGCGCATGCCATTTGAACTGGTGCTAACCAATCCAGGTTCCAGGGGAGAGACGGGTAGCCGTAATCCTGCCTACCTTGCCAAGAATCCAAGTGGCACGATTCCGTGTATAGAGGAACCGGAGACAGGATTTACGTTAGGCGAAGCACACGCCATCATGACTTACCTGGCACGCGCGAATGGCTGGACTGACGTTTATCCAGATGATGAAAGAGTCAGGGCAAAAATTGATGCCTACCTTCATTATCATCACAGGAATATCAGGGAGGCCTCAATCGGTCTGGTGGCCCCCAGGATTAGAAAGGACCTGGATATCCCGGAACTCATTCAGGCTTCCGCAAAACGAAACCTGGCTGCTGCACTCCATACCCTGGAGAATGGCTACCTGGCTGACAGCAGATTTTTGATGGGAGATTCGGTCACGCTGGCAGACATTGCTGCCTATGTGGAGATCGGCCAGTTGCAGCCCCAATTTACCAATGTCTTCGACCTGACACCCTTTCCCGGTATAGGCAGATGGCTGAAAGATATGGCCCAGGTGGAAGGCCATGATGATGTTCATGTGGTACTCAAGGAACTTGGGGATATCAGCCAGGATGCGCCGGATATGGATGCAATCAAGAATGCCAACAAACAGGCGCTGCGAGCACTCAAGGTAAAGCTTGCCACGTTTTAACGATTAAAAGAGAGGTTACCAATGGAAAAGAGAAGAATGGGGCGACATGGGCTGGAAGTGCCTGCGCTATGCCTCGGGACAATGACCTTTGGGCTCCAGGTTGACGAGAAGGTTTCTCGCAGCATCCTTGATAAGGCGATAGACAGCCGGCTTACCTTTCTTGATACGGCGGATGCCTATCCGCTGGGCGGCGACCTGAACACATTAGGGGAAACAGAAGCCATCATTGGCCGCTGGATGAGGGACAAGGGTAATCGTGATGACCTGATCATCGCGACCAAGTGCTTCGCGCCAACCCGTCGGGGGCTGAACAATTCTGGCCTGTCCCGGCAGCATATTATGGAGTCGATCGATAACAGTCTGCGCCGCCTGCAAACAGACTATGTGGACCTGTATCAATCACATGGTTTTGATCCAAATACACCGATTGAGGAATCCCTGCGCGCTTTCGAAGATCTGGTGACCGCCGGTAAGGTTCGCTACGTTGGATGTTCAAACTATCCTGCCTGGCGACTGGGCGAGGCACTGCGAGCGGCCGATGGTCTTGGCGTGAGTGGCTACATCTCATTACAGCCGCGCTACAACCTGCTTTATCGGGATATAGAAACGGAGCTGTTGCCGCTTTGTGTGAATGAAGGCATTGGTGTCATTGTGTACAACCCGTTGGCCGGGGGATTTCTGTCGGGTAAATACAAGCCGGGCCAGGAACCAGAGGATGGTACGCGGTTTACCCTTGGCACCGCCGCGGACAGGTACCAGGCGCGTTACTGGCACGATGCACAATTCAACGCGGTTGAAAAACTGAAAGCTGTCGTTGAAGCCAAAGGTCTGAATATGGTTTCAGTTGCAGTCGCCTGGGTACTGAAACAACCAGGCATAACCTCGGCAATTATCGGTGCATCGAAACCGGAGCAACTGGATGCAAACCTGGCAGCCTTTAGCGTTGAGTTCGATGATGAGCTCAGTGAAGCCTGTGAGGCTGCCTGGTGGTCGCTGCCAAGAAAACCCGTGGCCGAAGGCTATCGTTAGGCATCGATCGATTAATCGGTGTGTAAAGCTTGCTATCTAAGCTAATCAAGTTCATCCGAGAGAACTGCCCGTGCCATTGCCAGTCTGTCTTTAATACGGCCTGGCATGGTCCTCCAGTAGTAAGAAAAGGTCATCATTGCGACGGCGAGAGCCCAGGCGCGTCCGCGAAACCACTCTGGGTCATCCACGCCTAGCTGTTTTCTGAAGGCCTCCCGGGCAGGCTGGTCAAACAGTTCCCAGGCGCCGTGCAAATCAATCGTCGGGTCACCTACACTCAGTCCTCCAAAGTCGAGTACGGCCGTCAGTCTGCCACCTGTCAGTAGCAAGTTTTCCGCAACCAGGTCGCCGTGATACCAACTGTCGTGTTGCGCTTCATCGGCGCCGGGTAACTGTAAGGCTTTCTCCCAAACGATAAGTGCAGCGTCCAGATCGAGATCAAGGTTGTTTATAGACCTGCAGTGTTCAATATTGCGGCGCATTTGTTTGTCATGCTCGGCCAGCGGGCGTCCTCGATAATTACGCAATAGGGGGTCGGTAGAAGCTGCTATTGGTACTTCAGTGTTTCGAAAAGCAGCCACAACAGCCGCCAGATAGACCGCTAGCTGCGAGCGTTCCGAGCTTGCGGGGTCACCTGGGTTGCATGACTTTGGTAGTTCTCCCTCAAGCCATCGAACAATGGACCAACGTTCACCGTATCCGAAAGCTGGTCTTCCCATGCCGACTATTTGCGGAACCTCGACCGACAGCTGGTCGCCAATCGTGGCGGACCATCGATGTTCTTTGTCTACTGATGTGCTTCCATTGGCGAGCCGTGGCAGTCGAACCAGGAGATCATCCCCGAGCCTGAACATGACGTTTGTGGATCCGGATGCGGCCAGGCTCTCCAGTGGCATGTCGGCAAATTCCGGAAAATCCTTGTCGACAAGGGAGCGAACAAGCTTGTCGTCGATCATGAGTTCGTCTTTGTGTAATTTGTCTATCACTGAGAGATTCTACCTCTCAAGCGGCACGAAACCGAAAGACTAAGGAGTCGTTATACTCAAAGAGCAACGAAATAGTGATGGTTTGTAACACGATCAGTTATCGTGTGCCGTAGATCGCGAGATCACCCATCTTTTGAATATGATGCCTGTTCTCAAACAATTAAAGTGAAGGTAACAGGCGCTATGAATAGAGGCACCCGGGATGATTGATAAATGAAATACACAATAGTCAAATTCGTCTTACTATTATCTGTTGCGTGTACTGGTTCAGCCTCTTTGTATGCGGCGGAGGTAGTCGTTGTTTCCGGGCTGGGTGAGGCGATTAGTTGGCTGGAAAAAGAGCATTGGTGGGGTGAAGTAAATCGCGCTGAAGAAATGAGGGTGCCAAAGATTGTTATCACACAGATATCTCCCCGATGGCGAAACACCTCGAGTACCCTGCCTGTATCAGAGAAGAAAGAAATATTTTATCGACTGATCCTGCCTCTGGTGCTCCATGCAAATACGATGATCATGGATCGACGTGAGCGATTGAAGCAGATATCGGCGCAGGTGAGTTCTGGAGTATCACTGTCTGAAGATGACTTCATATGGCTCGAAAGGGTCGTTAAGATTCTTCGAATTCCAGCCGGAGCTGGATGGGAAGAATCCCTCACTGAAGTACACAGGATCCTGGAACAGGCGCTCTATAAGCTCGACATTGTCCCGGCTGGACTTGCGCTGGGACAAGCCGCCTATGAAAGTGGATATGGGACCTCCCGTTTTGCAGGGGAAGGTAATGCGCTATTTGGACAATGGACTTTTGGTGGCGAGGGGCTGGTGCCCGAACAGCAACGGGAACACCTTGGCGATCACAGGATAGCCAGCTATCGATGGCCCTTTGATAGCGTTCGAGCTTATATGATTAACCTGAATTCTCATCCTGCCTATGAGGGGTTTCGAGAAATCAGATCACAGCTTAGAGCTAATGGCGAGCCATTGAGTTCTCTGATTCTGGCGGATGGTTTAACCAGCTACTCGGAGCGCGGACAGGCCTACGTGGACACACTGAAGGGCATTATTCGTGTGAATAAACTTGATATTGCAGACGCGGCAGTCTTTAGAAATGAAGCGATGAAGTTTGTGGTCGGTGCAGGTAGCCAGGAAGAGGCGGCTGAAGTTCGGCAACGACTCGATAAACTGAGGATGGATGGTGAGCTTTCCCGAATCATCTCGGATATGAGTCTGGAGTAAGTGACTTGACTGTCACAGGCGCTCACTTCTTGCCGATCGCTTACATCATCCAACGACCACTAAACTATATCGAGGTGCGACCACCACCAGGTTAAACTGAAAATGCTAAAAAACGGTCATAACGACAAGGTTGTGCAGACTAGCTAGTTTCCGGTAAACAGCGGCTCGCGTTTTTCAACGAAAGCTGCGATGCCTTCTTTTGCATCCTGGGTTCCGCTACAGATGTTCTGTGCATAGGTTTCAAATTCGAGTGCTTCACGTAACGTGGAATCCATGCTTCGATACATCGCGCGTTTCGCCAAACGGATAGCTATGGGCGGTCCTGCCGCGAAAGAATTCGCCATCGCAAGGGTCGTCGCCATGAGAGCATCCGGTGTTTCAAGTTGCGAAACAATCCCAAACTCCAGTGCTTCCTGTGCGTTGATCATTTTCCCCGACCAGATCAATTCACAGGCCTTGGCCATGCCGACAATGCGAGGCAGGAAATAGGTGCCGCCCCAGTCCGGATGCAGGCCACGTTTTGTAAAGGTTTCTCCAAACTTCGCCGTATCGGCTGCGATGCGAATATCGCAGGCGAGGGCTATGTTCATACCGGCACCGGCAGCGGCGCCGTTGATCGCTGCAATGATAGGTTTCGTAGATTCGCGCATCGCAAGAACTATCTTGTCCCGGATCGGGTCAACTTTGTCATCTAACACACCGGCTTTGCCTGACTTGCGGGCCTCGTTCATGGCTTTTACATCTCCGCCGGAGCAGAAACCTTTGCCGGTTCCGGTGATAATGATGACGTGCACCTTGTCGTCGTTTTCTGCCAGCTCAAGCGCGCTGGCAAAGCTTTTCCGCATGGCCGGTGTTAGCGCATTTAGTGTTTCGGGTCGATTCAATGTAATAGTGGCGACGAGGTTATCAACGCTGTAAATCAAATGTTCGAAATCCATTAAACTATTCCTTATGCCTTGGGAAGACTTGATACTATCTCAGTAAGATGAGAAATCCAGATCGATGTTGAACAGTAAGGATTGGTGAATGCAAATAGAGTACACAGAAGACCAGGAACAGTTTCGAGAGGTGGTGTCGCGATTTCTGCAGGCAAAGTCGACACCCATTGACGTTCGTCGATTGATGGCCTCAAACGAGGGCTATGACCAGGCTGTCTGGCAACAGCTGTGTGGGGAAGTTGGCCTTGCGGGCACGCATATACCAGAAGAATACGGCGGGTTTGGGTTCGGGCCCATTGAGCTCGGTATTGTTTCTGAGGAAATGGGTCGTCACCTCTACTGCGGACCGTTCTTTGCTTCATCAGTAATGGCCGGGTACGCCCTGTTAAATGGAGCGACGGAGGCCATTAAGTCGGCAATTCTTCCTGATATTGCCTCGGGTGACCGGATTGCGACCCTCGTTCTGGATAACCTGAATAACCCGGAGAAAGTTGGCTCTGTCCTGAAAGCTAACGATGAGCATGTTGTTTCGGGCACAGCTCCTATAGTCGTAGACGCACATATCGCCGATCTGTTGATTGTGGCTGCATCAACATCTGATGGTCTGGGTTTATACCTCGTCAACGCAGATGCAGATGGAATATCCATTAAGCCGGAGGAAGCGCTGGATCCTACACGGAAAATATCCAGGGTGTCGTTCGATGGGGTAAGCAGTGAACGGATAGGCGGACTGAACGAAGAAAGCTTGAATCTGACCTGGGACCAGATATGCAACGCACTGGCACACGAAATGATCGGTGGCGCACAACATCTATTCGAATCAACGGTTGAGTATACAAAGGTCAGGGTCCAGTTTGGCCGGCCCATTGGTTCATTTCAGGCGCTTAAACATCGCTGTGCAGATTTGTTAATGGAGCTGGAGTTTGCCAAAGCGGCGACCCACCATGCGGCGTTTTGCCTGGCGACAAGTGAGGGCGAGCCCTTTGCTGCGAGTATGGCGAAGGCGATGGCGAGTGATACCTACATGGAGGCAGCCAGGGCAGGAGTTCAGCTGCGCGGTGGTATTGGTTTTACCTGGGAAGAGGACACACACCTCTGGTACAAACGTGCCAAGAGTTCTGAGGTGTTTATGGGTTCCGCCCATATGCATCGTGAGCGGATGATGAAGATGATTGAAATTGCCCCAAGTCATAACACCGGAGAACAGCCATGAACCCTGATGAAATTAGAAAAGAAGTGAGCGAGTGGTTAGATGCCAACTGGACTCCGGACAGGTCTCTGATTGAATGGCGGAATATGCTTCTTGAGGGTGGCTGGGCTGCACCGGACTGGCCTGAAGATTGTTTTGGGCGAGGATTTAATGCGGAGCAGGCGGCTGTTGTTAATGAAGTATTTGCGGAAAAGGGAGCGGTAAGTGCTGCGCAGGTTGGGCCTCGCCGACTGGCGGCTGAAACCATTCTCGTTCACGGGTCTGAGGATCAGAAAAAGCGGTACCTGCCGCCGATCCTGACAGGAGAGCATGCCTGGTGCCAGCTGTTTAGCGAGCCTGGAAGTGGATCGGATCTGGCCGGTGCGAGCACCAGGGCAGAGCTGGTAGACGGTCAATGGATTATCAATGGGCAAAAGGTCTGGAATACCAGTGCCCACCATGCTGACTACGGCATTCTAGTCGCGCGCACGGACTGGGACTTGCCAAAACACCAGGGCTTGTCATATTTCCTGATCAATATGCGTCAGCCAGGTGTCGAGGCGAGACCATTGAGGCAGATGAACGGACATGCCTCTTTTAATGAAGTTTTTATGACAGATGCAGTTATTCCGGCGGAGGATTTGATGGGTGGTGAAGGCAATGGCTGGGCGATTGCGACGACCACACTGTCGATTGAGCGTCAGGGTTTTGCGAGAGGCAGAACGCCGACGGCGAGCAGGAAACCTACGGAAGGCCCTATCTACCAGGAACTCGCGACAGAACTTGAGATCGCGAACGAACCTTATACCTGGTATCCCCAACGTGAAGGCCGGATCGATCTGGTGTTACCAAGAGCGAAAGAAACCGGTGCCATTGAAGATCCCGCCGTGCGCCAGGAAATTGCACGGCTGATGTGTCTGTCGAATGGTGCAAGACTGGCTGCGGCCAGTGCGGCTGCACAGCGTAAATCGGGTAGCAATGAAGTCATTCCAGCAGGTTCGATCGGCAAGCTGGGGGCCAGCGTCATTGCCCGCCAGGCAGCCCATGTACACACAATGATTTCAGGTGCTGACGCTATGCTCAGTGGTCCGGATTCGGCTGAAGAGGGCATGATTGCGGAGACCCTGATCTCGGTCCCTGCAATTTCCATTGCCGGTGGCACCGATGAAATCCAGCGAAATATCATCTCCGAGCGAGTGCTTGGCATGCCGAAAGAACAGCGGTCTGACACAGGCCCCTTTCGCGATATCAAACGTAACGTGACATAGTGTTTGTAAATATAAAGGAGACAGAGAATGGCTTTTAAAGGCGTTGATCATGTAGTGGTAAGAGTTGGTGATTTGGACGCAGCTGTCGCCAGCTATACGAAAATCCTCGGTATTGAACCGGATCGACAGCATTCAGATGTCCTTAAGGCTGATCAGGCATTCTTTCATTTCGACAACGGCACTTTTTTGGAGCTGATAACCCCTACTGAGGATGACTCTCCTTTGGCAAAGCCACTGGCAAAGATGGGTGATGGTATTCATACCGTCGCGTTCGCTGTGGATGACCAAAAGAAAACAGCTGCCGAACTTGATGAGAAAGGCGTTCGTGTGATTGGCGGCGCCTTTGTTCATCCTGCAGAAGCAAACGGTGTGATGGTGCAGTTAAGCCAGTCGAAGTAAACCAACGAATAAGAAGAGGGGAGCGGTATGAGTGATCTGTCTGCATTTCGTGAAGAGACACGAGCCTGGTTAGTCGAAAATTGTCCCGAAGGTGTGAAAGGTGAGGGCGTTGTTCACACGGGTAGTACCAAAGTAACGTTTCCTCCGGATGTCCAGCTGTGGATGGAACGAATGGCCGAACGCGGATGGACGGTACCGACCTGGCCGAAGGAATACGGTGGCGGTGGCTTGAGTGTTGAAGAAACCCGTGTGCTGTTTGATGAGATGAATGCGATGGGTGCCCGCCCGCCGCTGGTCAATATGGGTACACGAATGTTTGGTCCGACATTACTGGAGTATGGCACCGAGGAGCAGAAGCAGCGGCACCTGACGGTGATCGCGCAAGGCGGTGCAGCCTGGTGTCAGGGCTACAGCGAACCGGGGGCCGGGTCCGACCTCGCAAGCCTTCGATGCCGTGCTGAGGATAAGGGAGACTTCTTCCTGATCAATGGCCAAAAGATTTGGACTTCCGGCGCTCAATACGCGGACTGGATGTTTTGCCTGGTGCGAACGGATTTTGATGCATCCAAACACAGCGGTATCAGTTTTGTATTACTTCCTATGGACCAGGAAGGTGTCACGGTAAAACCCATTTCTCTCATATCCGGTAACTCACCTTTCTGTGAAACGTTCCTTGATGATGCGATTGCAGAAAAACGGGATTTGGTAGGCACGCTGAATGAAGGCTGGACAGTCGGCAAACGACTTTTACAGCATGAGCGTTCCGGTCAGGGAGGTCTGTCACCCACGGCAGCGCGACCGAAACCCGTTGGTGTCACCATCGATCTCGAAGTTGATGATGTCCTGAAGGATTACGTAAATGATCCTTCAATCACACCGGCGCTGCGAGATGAAGTGATTGACTGGAAGATGAGAAGTGCAGCCTTTCGGTTGACCCAGAAGCGAGCAGGCGAGCAGGCGAGAGACGGCAAGACACCGGCAGATACGACGTCTGTGTTCAAACTCTATGGATCGACACTCGCACGGGATCGACAGGAAATTGTTGTTCGCTTAATGGGAACGCAGGGGCTGGGCTGGGAAGGTGATTCCTTCTCTAAAGACGAAATTGGCGCAGCTCGATCCTGGCTTTCCAGCAAAGCAGTAACCATATACGGTGGCACCAATGAAGTTCAGGCAAACATCATCGCAAAGCGAGTTCTGGGTTTGCCTGACTAATAGCCATTAACCTAAAGCTGCGATGGCGCTGCAGAGTGCAGGCTTAGATTGAACGCTCCAATGCAGCAATACGCTCCTCTAGTGGAGGATGCGACATAAATAGCGCCCTGAAACCGGTAGGTCTGCCACCGTTGATGCCGAATGCGGCAAACTCTCCTGGAAGGTCTTCAGCCTGATCACCCTGTAGTCTGCGCAATGCGGCGATCATATTCTGCTTGCCCGCAAGATCTGCTCCGCCTTCATCGGCCCGAAATTCACGCCGTCGGCTAAACCACATCACAATCATGCTGGCAAAAAAGGAAAGAATCACCTGCGCAACGATAGAACTGATGAAATAGCCTATCCCGAATCCACGCTCATTCTTCAGGATAACCCGGTCGACGAAAAAGCCGATAATGCGTGACAGGAAGATGACGAAAGTATTCACAACGCCCTGCATGAGGCCCATGGTAATCATGTCGCCGTTGGCAACATGACTTACTTCGTGGGCAAGTACTGCTTCTGCTTCGTCAGCGGTCATTGCCTGCAACAGACCGGTACTGACAGCTACCAGTGCATTGT
>JABBBA010000349.1:0-7049 GCA_018607685.1 K189A clade bacterium
GTTCAAGGTACCTTGCGAGGAATCCGTTAAACAGCCAGGAACGCGCCGCAGATATCATCATTCCACGGTTGCCGCGAACTCGCTCGCCCTTTCGAAGTAATTGATCCGCGAGGGTAAGGTTTTGTCCATCCCTGCCAAAACGCTGCGGTCCAAAATAATTGGGGAAACCATGCTCGGACAACCGTTCCAATCTTCCCACTAGATCGCGACCCTGAATCTCCGTCAGCTTCCCGTGACGAACCTTGATCTTAAAAACATTGCACTCCAACTGGCCAGGTCGCAACTTGCTGCGATGCCAGGTCATCGATTTCACCACGACCCCTTCAAGTGAAAACTGCTCCCAATCGACATCGGTACCCGTGGGTAAATAACAGCTGAACCATTGCGTGGTGACACCATGCCGATCCTTTCGACCCGCATAGCTAACATCAAGATCCCGGATCTCCAGAAAGCTGGCTAACTGGTAGGCAACCCAACCGGTATTCGCACCGGTTTTTTCAATTTCGATATAAAGGTGCTCACCGGTGCCTGCAGCCTCAAACGGCAAAATCTCATCGACCACAAATTCTTCAGGCAGGGTTTTTATACGACCATTAATCGTCGGGAGAGGTTGCAGTGTACGAAATCGATCTTCCGAGTATTGCGGTACTGTGTGACGCGCCATCGCGTGCATCGTTAGGAGCTGTCCCTGGTTGTCAAAAAGAGTCTTCAACCAGCAGGAAGAACGTTTCTCCCTTCTTGATCATGCCAAGCTCACTCCGCGCGATGTCTTCTACTGCCTCAAGGCCCTGCTTGAGATCAACTATCTCGGCCTTCAGAATAGCGTTTCGACCACGACGACTCTCGTTTTCAGCCGATCGCAGTGCCACCTTTTCTTCAAGTCCGTTGACGTGTGCAAAACTACCCTGCCCTGTCCACAGGCGAGCCTGGAGGCCGGCAATTACCACCAGCAGCACTACAACGAATATGCGAAAAGGTGTGATCATCTTCGAAATTCTGCCATTCCCTTATAGATAGCTGAGCTATGGTCTTCTATTCTCAGCAACCGGTTGTACTTTGCAACCCTGTCGGAACGGCAAAGTGACCCCGTTTTGATCTGTCCTGCCGCTGTGGCGACCGCCAGATCGGCAATTGTGGTGTCTTCCGTCTCACCTGACCGATGGGACATAACCGTTGTGTAGCCTGCTTCTCGTGCCAGTTTCATGGCTTCAAGTGTCTCAGACAGGGTTCCAATCTGGTTAACCTTGATCAGAATGGAGTTGGCAATACCCTCATCTATCCCCTTCTTCAAAATAGCCGGGTTTGTCACAAAAAGGTCATCGCCCACGAGCTGGATACGATCTCCAAGGATTTTGGTGAGATACGCCCAACCGTCCCAGTCACTCTCATCCAGGCCATCTTCAATCGACAGGATGGGATATCGGTCTACCAGATCGGCCAGGTAATCACTGAAACCTTCTGAATCAAACTGCTTGTCTTCACCGGCAAGCACATAGCTGCCATCTTTGTAGAATTCGGAGGCTGCACAATCAAGCGCCAGGAAAACATTTTCACCGGCCTTGTATCCGGCTTTATCGATCGACTCCATAATCATCTCAAGAGCCGCTTCGTTACTGGGCAGGTTAGGTGCAAAACCGCCTTCATCGCCCACAGCTGTACTTAAGCCGTTTGAAGAAAGTACCGCCTTTAAGGTGTGGAAGATTTCCGCACCGCACCGGAGAGCCTCGGTGAAGGTCGCAGCACCCACCGGCTGAATCATGAACTCCTGGATGTCGACGTTGTTATCGGCATGCTCGCCGCCATTCAGGATATTCATCATGGGTACCGGCATACTGTATCTGCCCGGGCTACCATCGAGTTCCGCCAGGTATTCGTACAACTGCAGTCCCCTTCCTTTCGCAGCCGCCGCAGCGGTAGCAAGCGAGACCGCAAGCATGGCATTCGCACCAAGGTTTCCCTTGTTCTCGGTACCATCCATATCAATCATCATCTGGTCGAGTTCTGTCTGGGCCTGCGCCTCGCGACCAATCAGCATCTCGCGCATGCGGGTGTTAATATTCTCAACGGCCTTCAGGACACCCTTGCCCAGGTAACGTGAGGGGTCTTGGTCGCGGAGCTCAAGCGCCTCGCGAGAACCTGTTGACGCACCGGATGGCACACAGGCCGAACCCGTGAATCCACCTTCAACCTCTACCTCAGCCTCGACCGTGGGGTTGCCGCGGGAATCCAGAATCTCTCTCGCTCTAATATCAATGATTTCCATAATGACTGACCTGTTGCTCTTCTTGATTTAAAAAATGATTTAGAAAAAATGGCTTAAAAAACAGTTAAAGGAAAATGGTTTGAGAAAAATCTCCTAAGCCAGATTTGGTTTAACAACTGAATCGATTTGTTTCAGGGTGGTCAGCAATTCCTTTATCTCGTGCATAGGCCAGCTGTTCGGTCCGTCACTCATGGCTTTTTCAGGGTCCGGATGGGTTTCCATAAAGACGCCATGAATCCCGGCACCCATCGCCGCCCTTGCCAATACTGGCACCATTTCTCTTTGTCCGCCGGAGGTCGCACCCTGGCCACCCGGCAGCTGGACACTATGGGTTGCATCAAAGACCACCGGACACCCTGTCTCACGAAGGACGGCTAGCGAACGCATATCCGACACCAGATTGTTATAGCCAAAGCTGGCGCCCCGTTCACACACCATGATCTGGTCATTGCCGGTTGCCTTGGCCTTACTGACCACGTGCTTCATATCCCAGGGTGCAAGAAACTGCCCCTTCTTGATGTTTACAGGCAGGCCCAGGCTGGCAACACGTTGGATGTAATTAGTCTGGCGGCAAAGAAACGCCGGCGTTTGCAGTACCGACACAACGTCCTTTATTTCATCCAGAGGTGTATCTTCGTGAACATCCGTCAGCACCGGCACCTGCAGCTGCGTCTTAACCTTATCCAGAATTCGAAGACCTTCGCTGATTCCGGGTCCACGAAAGCTTTCGTGGGAGGATCGGTTAGCTTTGTCGAAAGATGATTTGTAGATAAACAGGATATCCAGCGATTCGCAGACTTCCTTCAGGTAAGCGGCTGTCTCCATCGCCAGCGCTTCAGACTCAATAACGCAGGGGCCCGCAATCAGGAAAAAAGGTGATGTATCAGTGATCTCTCGGCCACAAAGTTGCATGTTATCTCTACCAGAATCCCAGAGCAGGAAGTATACAGGTTACAGGCTAGCTGTTTCGCCTGACCAACGCTGCCTCAATGAAACTCGTAAACAAGGGGTGACCATCTCGGGGAGAGGACGTGAATTCAGGGTGGAACTGACAGGCGACGAACCAGGGATGATCCTTATACTCAATCACCTCAACCAATACATTGTCTGCACTTCTACCCGCCACCATAAGACCGGCTTCCTCCAGTGCGGGGACAAAATTGTTGTTCACCTCATAACGATGGCGATGCCGCTCCTTGATCTCTGAAGCCCCATAGATCTGGTATGTCAGGGAATCGCTGGACAGGTTACAGACCTGTTCCCCCATACGCATCGTGCCGCCAAGGTTCGAATCCTCATTCCGGATTTCTGTCTCGCCTTCCTCGTTCACCCACTCGGTAATAAGTGCAATCACCGGATATTCGGTATTGGGATTGTTCTCGGTAGTGTCGGCATTTTCCATGTTCGCAAGGTTTCTGGCGATGTCGACGACTACCGCGTGCAGTCCGTAACAAATACCAAGATAAGGAATTTTGTTTTCTCGCGCATAACGCGCTGCAGTCACCTTGCCTTCGAAGCCTCGCTCACCAAAACCACCGGGCACCAGAATCGCGTCTGCATCGACAAGCATTCCTGTACCCTGCTCTTCGAGTTCGACCGAATCAATGAAGTCAACATCTACCCGGGTGTGCGTGTGGATACCAGCATGCAGAAGCGCCTCGTTCAGCGACTTATAGGCATCCAGCAGATCCATGTATTTGCCGATCATCTTGAGTTTGATGGTGTGCCTGGGGTTCAGTTGAGCATCGACCACGGCCTTCCAGTCGGAGAGATCCGCAGGCCCCACATCCAGGCCCAGCTTATCCACAATAATGTCATCCAGACCCTGCTCGCTAAGCATCGACGGGATTCGATAGATAGTGTCGGCATCAATCAGCGGTATGACACCCTGCGGTTCGACATTGGTAAAAAGCGCTATCTTGTCCCTGGCGCTTTTCGGAATCTCGTGGTCAGACCGAACAATAAGAATGTCCGGTTGCAGGCCAATGGAGCGAAGTTCTTTCACGGAATGCTGGGTTGGCTTGGTCTTGGTCTCGCCGGCCGTAGCTATATAGGGCACCAGGGTCAGGTGCATCAGCACTGCCCGCTTTGATCCCATTTCAAAGCGAAGCTGCCTGACCGCCTCAAGGAATGGCTGGGATTCTATGTCACCGACGGTGCCGCCGATCTCGACGATCGTAATCTCCGCACCCTCGGAGGCTTTCATGATTTTGGCTTTAATCGCATCAGTAATGTGCGGAATCACCTGGATGGTCGCGCCGAGGTAATCACCGCGACGTTCCTTGGCAATAACATCGGCGTAGATTCTACCGGTCGTAAAATTGTTGTTTCGGGTCAGGTTACTGCAGGAACGCACGAATCGCTCGTAGTGACCCAGATCAAGGTCTGTTTCCGCGCCATCCGCGGTGACGTAGACCTCACCATGCTGCAGAGGGCTCATCGTTCCCGGATCCACATTGATATACGGATCGAGTTTGAGCATGGTGACGTTGAGACCGCGGGCTTCGAGGATTGCCCCAAGAGAGGCGGCAGCGATGCCTTTCCCAAGCGAGGAAACTACACCACCAGTAACAAAAATAAAGCGAGACATCGAACTCCCATCTGAACAAAAAGGTCGCAGGATGCATGACCGAGATGGGATTGTATGGTAACACCGGGACCAATCCGCCTCAATGTAATTCTGGGAATTGGCAGGCTCGAAGGGCGATTATTTTTATTCTGGCGCTCTTGTTAACATTCCCTTCAGCCTTCGGGCAGCATTCTGTCTGCCAGGGAAAGCGATACATCAAACCCCTCCTCGAAGGCCCCTGCCGCCCATCCGTCGGCAATCTTCATGGAGATCTCCCAACCCGGCACAGCTGCAATCGCCACAAGTTCATCTCCGGCATAGATAAGCGGGATCCGATCCCTGAGCCAGGCAGGTACACCGCTTTCCTGGAAAACATTTTTGATGTCCCGGTTCTTCCCGATCCGAATCTTCTCTTTGCCCGACCGAAAGGCCACGGTATAGCCGGGCGAGGTACGTAACCCACCCCCCCTTACAAGGTTGTTGGACACGCGCCCACCGGGAAACTCAAAATCATTGAGAGTGCAATCTACAGGCTCCATGGGGGGCAGTGGCCGCAATACATAGACCACATTATCAAGGTCGCGAAACTCGAGCTCGCTGGTTGCCATGTCAATCCGATGTTGAGCCACGATATTGTCTGCCAACTCAAGCAACATTCTTCCACTGGGCTGCGGCAGGTTCAGGTCGTCCAACCAGGCCGTCAGCAGCGGCACCAGCTCTTCCTGCATCATCAGCCGCAACAGATCCAATCTCAGGCCATCCGGGGAATGGCGAACCCGCGCCAGCTGTCCACCGAGCAGCTCTTGATGCTGCCCCCGCGCAATTTTATCTCGCCTCATTCCAGCAAGCAGTGCTTTTTTAGCGCCGGGAAAACGGCTATCAATCACCGGCACGATATTGTGTCGAATGTAGTTTCTGTCGGCGTCAAGTTCAGCGTTTGTCGGGTCTTCACACCAGGAAAGCTCTCGCTCCCTGGCATAGGTTTCGATCTCGGCACGGGGGATATCCAACAGGGGCCTGTACAGCGCAGCGTTGCCAATCGGCCTGGCAACCGGCATTCCTTCAAGCCCCGGGACCCTGCCGCCACGGAACAACCTGAACAGAATAGTCTCTACCTGATCATCCGCGTGGTGAGCGAGCAGCAGTAAATCACCTTCAACCAGATGCTGTTCAAAGACGTTGTACCTGGCCTCCCTTGCCCTCGCCTCAATACTTCCCTGGGCACTAACCGCAACACTTTGACAGTGCAGACCAACCTGGTACTTCTCACCCAGGGCGGTGCAGAACTTTTCGTACTCATCTGATCGAGGATGAAGATGATGATTCACATGGACTGCAGAAATCGGCACGTCACTGATCCGGCTCACAAGATCAAGCAGGACAACAGAATCAATCCCGCCGCTAAGGCCTACGACCAGTCGTTTTATCTTGTTCTCTTTAAGATGACGCAGGAAAGGGTCAGTCAACACCTTTTCCCGCATAAAACCCGCCTTATGCATACTGCAGGTGAACTTTCTCCGAACCGTAATGTTCCTTAAGGTTCTGGAGTAGATCGTCATGGGGGATGACCCGCCAGTCATCGCCAAGAATGACTTCTCCCTGTGACACTTTGTTCACGACCCTGACAGCAACCGGGCAACCGGGTGTATCTCTTGGACGAAAGGGCTGGAGTATTCCGGCAAGCTCATCAATGAAACCATCACACAGGTTGCAGGTATCTATCTCAACCTTCAATTTGGACACGTTCCGTGCCCGGACTTCCTCCAGGGTCATCACCTCGGTGGCTCGCATCTTCTTGCCACCGGTAAAATCGTCGTCCTCGATAGAACCTCGGACAAATATGATCTCGTCCTTTTTCAGCTTTTCCCTGACCTGGTCGTACAATTCACCGAATATCTGGACCTCAAGACGGCCCGTTTTATCATCCAGCGTGACGAATGCATTAGTCCCGCCTCGCTTGCTTTTCATTGCCCGCATCGCGAACACCAGCCCACCGACAGTGACGGCACTCTGGCCGGTTCGCAATTTGCTCAGCCGCAGGTCGGCGAAGTGCTCAAAGTCTTCCTTGTATTCATCCACCATATGCCCGGTCAGGAATAACCCAAGGGATTCTTTCTCTTTGCCCAGGCGATCCTTGAAGGACAGATTGCGCAAATTTTCAGTGTGGTTGTAGCGTCCTTCTCCGGAATCATTGACCAGGACTTCGCTACCAAAGAG
>JABBBA010000349.1:7059-7961 GCA_018607685.1 K189A clade bacterium
GATTGACGATCGATTCAATCGGTCCTTCACCCAGACCCTTGATCGCTCCAAGGCCGTAGACAATGCTTGACTCAGTGTCAGCAATAAACCGAAACTCGCCGCGATTAACATCCGGCGGCTGCAGGCTCAGCTTCATTTCCCGACATTCTTCGATGTTGGTAACGACCTTCTCGGTGTTTTGCATATCCGCCGACAGCACGGCTGCCATAAAATCAGCGGGAAAGTAGTGTTTCAACCAGGCGGTCTGGTAGGCAATCAGCGCATAGGCAACCGAGTGAGGTTTATTAAAACCATATCCCGCAAACATCTCCATCAGGTCAAAAATATGGCCCGCCTGTTTTGCCTCAACTCCGTTGGCGGTAGCACCAGCCTGAAACACCTCTCGCTGCATGGCCATTTCTTCCGGTTTCTTCTTACCCATGGCACGCCGGAGGAGGTCGGCATCAGCGAGCGTATAGCCGGCCAGAATCTGGGCAATCTGCATCACCTGTTCCTGGTACAACATGACACCAAAGGTGCCTTCCAATACGTGTTCCAGGCTGGGATGAAGAAAATCGACGTTCTCACGCCCCATTTTCCTGTTGTTGATGAAATCATCCGCCAGCTGCATCGGACCCGGTCGGAACAAGGCCACCAGCGCTACAATGTCCGCGAAGCGTTCGGGTTTGACCTTTTTCATCAGGTCTTTCATACCCCTGGATTCAAGCTGGAAGACAGCTGTCGTCTTCGCCTGTCGCATGTCTGCGTATATATTGCCGTCTTCAAGGGGAATAGCCTCAATATCGACCGGAGGCTCACCCAGCGTTTCATTTCGCCGGTTAATGCTTTTTACAGCGTTGTCGATGATTGTCAGGGTACGCAGCCCAAGGAAATCAAACTTGACCAGACCCGCCTGTTCGACG
>JABBBA010000349.1:7971-11488 GCA_018607685.1 K189A clade bacterium
GTTTGGTAGGCGCAATCACAACGCCACCGGCATGCCGACCTACATTGCGAGCCAGGCCCTCCAGCTTGAAGGCCATCTCCATGATTTCCTCGGCTTCTTCACTGGTCCTCACAAACTCTTTCAATAACGGCTCTTCCTCAAGGGCTCGCGTTAACGTCATACCGGGTTCAAAGGGGATTAGTTTGGACAGTTTGTCCGCCAGCCCATAGGGCTTTCCCTGAACCCGCGCAACGTCCCGGACTACCGCTTTGGCCGCCATGGTACCGAAGGTGATGATCTGGGAAACCGCTTCCCTGCCGTACCTTTCTGTCACGTGCTGGATGACGCGGTCGCGACCATCCATGCAGAAATCGATATCAAAGTCAGGAAGGGATACACGCTCAGGATTGAGGAATCGCTCGAACAGCAGGTCATACTCAAGCGGATCAACGTTGGTAATTTTCAGCGCATAGGCGACCAGTGACCCTGCACCAGAGCCTCGCCCGGGACCAACGGGGATATCGTTGTCTTTCGCCCATTGGATGAATTCCATGACGATCAGGAAGTAGCCGGGAAACCCCATCGTGTTAATAACGTCCAGCTCGAACGCCAGTCGGTCTTCATATTCTTTTCGGCTCTTGGCCGCGGGCACTTCATTGCCAGGGTCGAGTATTTTTTCAAGACGCTCATTCAATCCCTCGGCCGATACGTCATTGAGAAATTGTTCTGTCGTCATGCCCTCGGGCACTGGATATTCCGGCAGGTAATAGTTGCCCAGGTCCAGGCTGACATTGCAGCGCTTTGCTATCTCGACCGAGTTTTCAAGCGCCTCAGGAATATCAGCAAACAGCTCAACCATCTCGCGTGCGGTTTTCAGGTATTGCTGATCGGTATAGCGGCGCTCCCGTCTGGGATCGTCCAGCGTTCGGCTATCATGAATACACACGCGAACCTCATGTGCCTCAAACTCCTCCCGGGTGAGAAAACGTACGTCATTGGTCGCGACAACAGGACATCCAAGCTCAATGGCCAGATTGACCGCCAGAACATTGTAGTCTTCTTCTGAGTCGCGGCCCGTTCGATGCAACTCGATATAAAAAGCGTCGGGGAACATTTCCTGCCATCTGGCAGCACGGCGTTTCGCTTCTTCCAGATTACCGGCCAGCAATGCTTTGCCCACATCCCCTTCGCGACCACCCGAGAGCGCAATCATGCCATGGGATCTCGCTGCAATCCGGCCGCGGGTCAGTCCGGCAACGCCCATTGACTGACCTTCGGAATAGGATTGGGACAGCAGCTCGCAGAGGTTTCGATAACCTTTATCATTCCTGGCCAGCAGAACCAGAGGTGTTGCTTCTTCATTTGAGTTGTCACCAACCACCCAGATATCACTGGCAACAATTGGCTTAACGCCACTGGATTCAGCGGCCTTATAGAATTTAACCAGCGCAAAAAGATTGTTACGGTCCGTCACCGCGATCGCCGGCGCTTCCTGGGCAACACATTCCGCGATCAATGGTTTTACTCGTACCATCCCGTCACTCAGTGAGTACTCTGAATGCACGCGAAGATGAACGAATTCCTGCTTCATTGGTGGCTAGATCGACCGGGGAAAGATAACGTCATTGATCTTATACGAAGGCTGATTCCGGCTAAAGAGGCAGTGGTCTGAAAGAGTGGATTTATTCTCCTGCACCCTTGATGGAAAAACCCATCCCGCCCTTTTCAGTGAGTCTGGAAATCAACGGATCTCCCATTGCCGAGGCGGGTGTCAAAAAACCGCCTGCTGATTCAAGATCATCCACAGCAAGGCATACGGCACTTTCAGCAATCATTTTGCAGGTTGCTCCATAGCCGGGGTCACGATCACCGGTTACAACGGCGGTAAGGTCCTTCGCAGGGTCATCGGGGTTTGACGCCCGCAGCTCAATCTCGAAAAAGCCATTCTCCATATCGGACACAGAAGGGCCTTCACCAGGAGCAGGTACTACCCTGCCCAGCAGGTTTCTTAATGGCTCGAATCCGGCCACCCTGGTCATCAGGCCCGTACCTCCGGCGACCAGAGTCGCTTTGGCAAAACCAGCGGGTCCGTCGCCCGTCAGGATCGCCTCGTCATACCTGAAGTGAGCACCCCAGGGGTAACCCAGCAGCGCATGGGTGCGTCGAACAACCCGGGTATTGATACCGGCCATGACAAAGGGTCCTGTCCACTGCCTGAAGTCCCTGTCATATTCGGCCGTCGTTTGGTCCGGACCGTCCTCACCGCGCGGCATGTTTGGCGGATTCAACGCATAAGGGTCGGCGATGATATCGAGTATTTCGGGGTTAACGCCCGACTCTTCCATCATATTCATCATGCTGGCAACCGTACCCCCGCTGACACCACCGCTTGAACCCACAACGCGATATTTCACCCGCGGTGCATAAACGCCATGCGCTTTATGCATCTCACGCTGGATAAAGTAGGTACCAAGATCTGAGGGAATACTATCGAAACCACAGGTGTGGACAATTCTGGCGCCGCTCGCTTCTGCAGCGGACTGGTGTGTCTCGATCATCTGGTGCATCCACTGCACCTCTCCTGTCAGGTCGCAGTAGTGGGTACCGAGCTCGGCACAGAGCGCAACCAAAGTAGAGCCATAGAGCGCGTAGGGTCCCACAGTAGTACAAACCACCTTTGTGTCCGCTACCAAAGACCGAAGGGATTCTTCATCATTACTATCCGCAAGGACAGAAGGCAGCTTATCTGCGTCTGGACCCAAAACTTCCTGCTTTACCTCTGCCAGCTTTGTTGCATTCCTGCCCGCCACCGCCCATTTGAGCTCGCCGTCCACACCATAGGTTTTGGCCATGTAGGCCATCACCAGCCTGCCGGTAAATCCGGTCGCGCCCCAGATTACGACGTCATATGTTTTTGTGGTCACTTGGAAACCTCATCAGGTAATTTCAACAGTGGATACTAGTTCAAAACAGATCTCAATGCAGACGATTGTGTCAGCGGGAAGCAAATAGGCTGGAAGGTGCTAGAATTCGGAATGATCTCAGAACGACACCGACCATGAGCTCTGCTGCAACGCTGATAGAAGAACTGAAACGAAGAAATGTGCTCAAGCTGGTCGCTGCTTATGCAGTGGGCAGCTTCGTGATTCTGCAGCTTTGTGACATCCTTTTCCCCGCGCTGGGAATCGCGGACGAGAGCATTCGGTACGTGCTCATTGCGCTCGGGTTAGGGTTACCTTTCCTGGTGATGTTCGCCTGGATGTTCGAAGTGACGCCGGAAGGACTAAGGAGAACCCGCGAAGTCGATGCAGAATCATCGATCACACATTTTACCGGGCAAAGAATCAACCACATTATTATCGGACTTCTCTCGGTCGCCGTTCTTTTTTTCGCCTACGAGTACTTTTCCAGACCGGACGTTGCCGAACCAGGCACCACTGCGGCTGGAAAGCTGACCGATGTTGCTACCTCTGAGACGCTATCCAACTTACCAGTAAACACTGATACCAGACCTTCAATCGCCGTACTCCCGTTCGTG
>JABBBA010000340.1 GCA_018607685.1 K189A clade bacterium
CAGAATGCCTGACCCGCTTGCATCATCAGCAAAGACAATCGACAACTCGAGACTACCAGTGGCCGTTTCTTCCTCACCGGGATCAGGGTTGGGCTCAAGGATGCTGCCTCCGCCTCCGCCTCCGCCACCACCGCCGCAGGCTGTGAGTACAAGTGTGGCAAGAAAAACTAGAAAGGTTTTTAAAAGGGAATCGACGTACATTGGAGCTCCTTCAGCGTCCCCGGCAAGGCCAAAACACCGGGAATTTATCGTTATTAAACGCAATAACTTTAGAAGATGAATGGGTGTATTTCAATAAAAATCAGGCTGTTAAATAGATTTGTTAGCATACAACGTGAATAAACTGCTCCAACGGCCTATCTTTACGGCATATAACGGCTGTGAAGCCATAAAATTGAATCATTTCAACCTCCTGTCGCAATGGTGGGTGGATACCTGATTGAGACGGCCGAACTTGACGACCTGGCTGTTTTTCCGGCGCTGGTTCTGGCGATCGCTGTTTATGACCTGGTTACCCTCGCCCAAGGGCTACGTGTGGACAAGCCAGAATCAGACAAACGGTACTAAGTGGCGCTAAAGGGACACCGTTGGCACTTTCCAGCGATTTAGAGGTACAAACAGTGCGGGGTGCGGTTCGACCTAAAACACTGAAGGTTCTGCCGTAACCGAGGTGCTGGTCCCGGGTAATCTTATCGAGCAGGATCCGGGGCCGGGAGGGTTGCATGGATAGCGCGAGCAACATCCTGCACCTGGACGCTGCGGTCACCGATATAGGTGCTTAGTGTTTTCCTGAATCCCGGTGGTTTAAGTTTTGAGAGACACCAGACTGCGGTTTCCCTGATGACGCTCTCACGATCACGGAGGCTTTTTTCTACCTGTGCAAGATGTTCCACGGATTCAGTCTCACCGATCTGGTACAGCATGCAGCTTCGGGTCCAGAAGAAGGCTTGATCAAAGTGGTTGTGCACCATGTCGTGAAAACGCTCTTCTGGGTCCATCTTTTCCTGCGGGAATCGAATGGACATTTGTTCCAGCCGTTCTGCGACCGTCAGGTCGTCGAGAAGCGGCAATACGATTTGTTTTATTTCACCCGTTAACAGGTTGTCCAGAATCTCCAGGGCAAAAACCCGAAGATCAGCGACCTTTGAGTCTATGTTGGCACGTGTATCCAGCATGACAATGGAGGGGAAGAGGAAGCTGATTAACAGCAGCATATTGTCGCGTCTCACCTCCAGTTCGCTTGAAAGCGCAGCGTGAAGTGTCTCAAACCTGGGTTCATCCTTTAGATCTTCCATAGCAGCCAGCAACCAGGTGATCAGCTGCACTTCTTCATCGAGGCTGTTCACAAAGATGTACTGATCGTCCGGGTCCGCCTGGAAATGCAGGGTTGCCAGGCTCAGGTTGACCTGGTGTCGCAGTTCCGGTTGATCTATCTCGAGATGTCGAAGGAGAATCTCGATGGCCCGTTTGCCGCCGATTTCCCGGATCGTTTCGATAATGTGGTTTTTTTCCTGCCGTGTTGCCTCCGGTGATGTAAGTCCAATATCCAGGTCATAGAGAGCGTCTTCACCAAAATGTCGTAACGACAGGCTGGTGGTTCCCTGTAGAGAGACTATGGCTAGTTTCTTCACCAGAATGTTAACGAGCCGAGAGTCATGCAGATTTCCGGCAGCAACAATGGCTCGTTCTACTATCTTCGGGTCAATGTCGTCCAACAGCTCGACCAGATAACCGGAAAAATGGGGAACACCTGTTTCACCGATGACGTCAGCGGCGAACAATCGTTCGTTGGTGTCGCCGGACCGAACCCTGTCCAGCAAATAACCATTGGCGATCTCATTGTCCCGGTCAAAGTACAGAATCCCGACCAGTGCACCTTTTCTGATGTCCTCGTGGAACGCGTCCAGATAGGGTAGTAACCGTTCGATGGTGTCAGCGGGTGCCAGAACCGCATAGGTCTTTAATGCCTGTCCCCTGACCGCGGGGTCGGGTTCCTCTTCCATTCTTTCCAGCACGCGACTGGTCAGGGGTTGGATATCCAGAGAAGCGACTCTGCGCAATACATCCATCCGGACATCACGGTTGTTGTTGTCCAGGACTTCCTTGATCAGTTCTGTGATCTCCGGGTGTTCCATCTCTTCAAGCAGGTTGAGGCAATAGAAAATCTCTGCGGGGTAAGCGCTTTTCAGCCCGCCCTTGATCAGTTCAAGGCTGGCGTTATCGAGATCGTTAAGTGCCATCTCGCCCAGTTTTCTTTTTTGAATATTGACGACAAGGTTGGACAGGTAATGTTTCCGGACAAAAAACCCGATAACGATCCATGCCAGCATGAGCACACTCAGCACAATCAGGAAGGTTTTGGGCTCTAAACCAAACTGGGTTGTGAGCAGGTACAGGCAGATTCCAGCGAATCCACCGGCAACCGGGTCAATGACACCTTCAGTGAGTGCAATACCCTGACTTCTCTGCCGGTCCGGCAGCACCTGGAACAGGATAGTGACGCTGCTTTTCCAGATCGCCGATTGAAGAATGATCCTGGCTGCGTTCGTTACAACCATCACGATGAAAATAGTGGCTGCCTCAAATCCTGAAAACTCCATGGTTGTGACGGCGGTCGAACCAATAAAAATCACCACAGGGAATGTAATGACGCCGGCAAGAATGCCAAATTTTCGAAGGAAGGGTGCGAACGCAATGATCATTACCAGCATCGTCAGGAAGCCCGATATCGCATAAAACTCAGCAATGAAAGCGGCCATCGAATTCTCGTCATCGAACTGGCGTGAGGCATAGTCGTAGAACGCAACGTCCAGAAAGAAGTAGGCAAACATGTAGGCGACGTAACAAAACGTAATGAGTCGAACATAGGGGAGTCGCAACATGCCGAGCAAACGCAATTCGCCGGATGGTATCTCGTCTGCCGAGACATACAGGGTAGAACGATAGTGCGAGACGGTATAGCTAACGATGCCGAACACAACCAATGTGGTGAGCATCGCGACAATAAGAAGATCCTGAACCTGGATAAAATTCAGCAGCAGAACAACGAGGAAGCCACCTGCCATTTCCGCCAGGAACTCACCCGATCGGGCGATACCGGAGAGCCGCTTGGTTTGTCGTACATTGAGTAATCTGGATAGCAGCGCCACGAACTGCAGGCTAAAGAGCATATATACCAGTTCAAAGAACAGCGGCAGGGTGAAGATCAGGTACGGGCTGCTGCTGACACCGAGCAACACACGCATCACAGCCAGGCCAACAAGAATGACTCCAATGATCGTAAACAGGTAGTTACGTACAGCGAAGCGGTGGGTCAGACGGTCGATCAGCAGGGTCATTGGCATACCAACGACGGCGATCAGAATGGCGATCAGCGCCAGTTGTTCGGCTGCCCAATAGCTCAGGAAAAGCGTGAACGCGCAAACACGAATCATACCGATGGCGATGCCAGACATGAACATGTTGCTGAACATCAACGATGTAGGTGTCTTGTCTTCGGGGCGAATGCCAAGCCTTGCTAGAAAGCGATCCCCCGTGGTCAATGCGGCGCCTTGCGTAACTGCCAAATCAGTCAAACTGAGATGCTCTTAAATTGTTGTAGAAGGTATTGTTTCCATACCTGCAGATTCCCTCATTATGCGTTATTAATTTGTATCAATCGATATGGATTTTATGATCGGGTTGGCTGGAAGAGGTGCTGCTTAAGCGTTTTCGTGCACTTTGAAGATCGAATCTGCTAACCTTTCAGGCGATATTTATATAGAGGAAAAGGGATGTCAGCAGTCGGTACTGAAGGAAATCCACTTAGGGTCGCAATCATTGGCTCGGGCCCCGCGGGTTTCTACACAGTCAGCAATTTTTTGAAGCAAAAGGAACTTGTCGTAGAGCTCGACATGTATGACCGGCTTCCCACACCCTTTGGTTTGGTCCGAGCTGGTGTTGCGCCTGACCACCAGAAAGACAAATCAGTGCAACGTGCCTATGACAAAAGCGCCCAGATGCCGAACTATCGGTTCTATGGCAATGTGGAGTATGGGTCGAATATTCACCTTGATGACCTGAAGAAACACTACCATCAGGTGATGTTTACAACGGGGGCACCCTTTGACCGTAGCCTGGATGTGCCGGGTGAAGATCTTGCAGGTAGTTTTTCCGCGACCGAGTTCGTCGCATGGTACAACGGGCACCCGGACTTTGCGGATCGTCAGTTTGACCTAAGCCAGGAAAGCGTAGCGATCGTCGGCATCGGCAATGTTGCCATGGACGTCGCCCGAATCCTTTGTAAAACATACGATGAACTGGCAGTAACCGATATCGCTGATCACGCACTTGAGGCGCTAAGGAACAGCAAGGTTAAGAATGTTTATATTCTTGGCCGACGTGGTCCTGCACAGGCCGCCTTTACGCCGCCCGAGATCAAGGAGATGGGCGAGTTTGCTGATGCCGATGTTATTGTGCCGTCAGACGAGGCCGTCGTTGATCCCGCGAGTCAGACCATCCTGGATGAAAGTGGCGATAAAAATGCCCTCAAGAATGTAGGTTTTATCCAGGAGTACGCACAGCGCCCGATTGAAGGAAAGTCGCGGTTATTAACGATCCGTTTTCTGGTATCACCTACTGAATTGATCGGTAAGGATGGCGGAGTGTCAGCGATCAAGCTGGTAAAAAATGAGCTGGTCCAGGGTGATGATGGCTCGGTTAGACCAAAGGCAACTGATGTGGAAGAAACTATTCCCGTTGGCCTGGTGTTCCGTTCTGTCGGTTACAAAGGCTTGCCGTTACCGAATATCCCCTATCACAAGGATTGGGGAACAATCCTCAATGAGGCGGGCAGGGTTGTCGATGAATCGGGTGATGCTGTCACCGGTCTCTATACGGCGGGCTGGATAAAGCGTGGACCGAGTGGCGTGATAGGTACGAATAAGACCTGCGCGCAGGAAACGGTGGCCTGCATGGTTGAAGACCTTGCGGCAGGCAGGATCAATGAGCCTGAGGATCCGAGCATTGAAGGTGCAGCAAACCTTGTGGGGGAGCGAGAGCCAGACGCTATCAGCTACCAACAGTGGCAAACTATTGACGCAGCTGAAGTGGCTAAAGGCGAGGCCCAGGGTCGACCCAGGGTCAAATTCACACGCGTGGCCGACATGGTCGGTGTTGGAAAAAGCTAGCCCTTTACGGCAGGTATTACCTCATCAAGGTAGGCGTTCAGTGCATCCTCATTCCAGGGTGCGCGTAATGCGATGTTAATCATATCCGCACCGGCTTCTTTGTAAGCATTGATGCGGTCGACCGCTTCAGTGGGCGTACACAATAGTGCGCCGCCTTCTACGCGCCTGGCGGCGGGCCCCCAGGCGTTGACCAGTTTCTCTCGTTCCGCATCTACTTCTGCCTGTGAGGTGCCAAGGTGGAACATCAGGTTGATTGAACGCTGGAGTGTGGCGGGGTCTCGGTCCTGTTTTTCACACCATGTGTCGAGCACACCGGAAAGCCGGGTAAAGTTATCCACAGAGGTATAGGCAGCGTTCCAGCCATCCGCATGTTTGGCGACCAGTTTCAGTGTTTTCTTCTCGCCAAGGCCGCCCAGCCAGATGGGTAACCTCTCTTGAATGGGCAACGGAAGGTTGGATGCATTGTCGACGGAATAGTGTTTTCCCGTGAACGAGGTTCGTTCCTGGGTCAGTAACCCTCGAATGATGGTTGTCGCTTCGTCCAGCATATCAAGACGGGTGCCGACACCGGGGAAATCATAACCATAGGCTTTTGCTTCCTGTTCGTGCCAACCCGCTCCCAGTCCCAGTTCAAAACGGCCGCCGGAAATATGATCCAGTGTGGCTGCGGCTTTTGCGATACTGGCGGGGTTACGATAGCCCACGTAGAAAACCAGGCATCCAAGGCGCGCATTTTTGGTTTCTGCGGCAAGGGCGCCGAGTGTTGTCATCGCTTCGAAGTGATCGATCGTGCCACCGGCGGGTGGTGCTTCGTAAAAGTGATCCCAGGCTGAAATCCAGTCGACCTTTTCATCGAGCTTTCGCCAGAGCGCCCGCATCGTATTCATCGACATGTTTTGTTGGCCGACATGTGCACCCAGTTTCAAAGACATCTTTAAGGCTCCTGACTAACAGCGATAGTTAATAGCAATAGTTGATAGTAATAGATGATCTCATGATAACACCGGCAATTTTATTACTTGGCAATCACTAAACGGTTGACGATGATGATGTATGGCTATTTTTGATCTGACCAAAGGGGCGGTAGGTTCACAGCTGACCCGCATGACGATTCCATATTTTCTTGGGATCTCGTCGATGATTCTTGCGTCGATGATCGAGACTATTTACATCGGTATTCTTGGTGCGAAAGAACTTGCTGCCTACAGCTTTATGTTTCCAGTCATTATGGCGCTCACCAGTATCTCTATGGGAGTTGGCATTGGGGCGTCGTCACTGATCGCAAGAGCCGAGGGTGAAGGTGACCGGGTGCAGGTTAAAAGGCTGGCCACGCATACGGTTTTTCTCACGCTGGCGTTGACGCTGTTGCTCAGTATCTCGACCTATCCTTTACTCGAGTTCTTTTACGCATCAATGGGCGCAGAAGGCGAAGTGCTGCATCTGGTGGTTGCCTATGCCGAAATCTGGGTTGTGTTCGGGTTGGTCTCGTTCACGATACCGATGGTGAGCAGTACGGTGCTCCGTGCACTTGGAATAGCCAAAGTGCCTGGATACATCATGACGATCACGTCAGGGTTTCAGCTGATTGTCTCACCGATCCTCATCTTTGGGCTCTTCGGTGTGCCCGCTCAGGGGTTATTGGGCTCGGCTTATGCTTTTCTGATTATAGGATTCATCCGGATCATTGCCTTCGGGGTGCTGGTGGCCAATGAGGATATTCTGCAGACGACGGACGTGCTCAAGGGCTGGCTGCAATCTGCTAAGGGCATCATGCACATTGCGCTTCCATCGATGCTTTCGTCACTCATTGGGCCGATCAGCATGGGAATCACTATTGCGCTGCTAGCGGCCCATGGCGACGTCATTGTTGCGGCATTCGGGGTCGTATCCCGAATTGAGATGCTGGTGACGATGATACTGGGTGCGCTCGCATCAAGCGTCGCGCCTTTTGTAGGTCAAAACTGGGGTGCGAAGCAGGATGACAGGGTTAGTGAGGGTTTATCGATAGGCTATCGGTTTTGTTTGTTCTGGGGAGTGCTGTGTTTCATTGTTTTGGGGCTCTACGGAGACAACCTGGTAGGCCTGATCAACGGCGACGAAAAACTAATAGAAGCCGCAGGCTGGTTCCTGATTATTGTCCCGATCAGCTTTGGATTGATGGGCGTTGGCCAGGTTGCTGCATCCGTCTTCATTGCGCTGGGTAAACCTATGCCGCCGACAATTTTGTCCATACTCCGAACCGTTGTCGTGTATATCCCCATGGCGATTGTGTTCGATATTTACTGGGGCTATATCGGCATTTTTGTTTCTTTGATGGTTGCGAACGTCCTGTTCGGTGGTGCTGCCTATGTCTGGTGCAGGATTATGCTGAGAAAGGAGCTTCTACTCAGGGCTTAACTCTTTGTTTAGCCAGGATCCTGATTAAGTACCTTTAACAACTCAACTATGTCCGCCGCCGGCTCATCCTTGAACTGAGCAAGTTGGTTAAAGACATCAGCCGCGGCTGTGTGGAATCCACCCGGTAGACCGGCATTGTCAAAAGTGGCGGCAATCTCACGCATCTCTCCTTCAAACCGCCAGGCCTTCGCCGAGTTTCCTGCGACTCGTTGGTGGGTTTGTTCAGTGAAGTCCTGCCCCCACTGTGATTCGAGCACATGCCTGACCCCTTCTTTTTCTGCAACGCCCAGAATTGCCGTCAGTAGGGCTGTGGTTCCTTTGCTGTAGGCGGCAAATACCATCTTCATGGCAGAGGCGGCGCCGATCTCGCCGGAGATTATAGTGGTGTGTAGCGGAGAGCCGTTGAACAGTGCTGCTATTTCGTTTGACCTGTCTCCTGAAAGGTAAAGCCGTGTGCCCGACTCGTTTTTCCAGGCAGGTCCGCCAACGATGCCGCCATCCACGAAATTCTGATATCCAAACTGCTCTGCCATCTGACGACTCTTTTGTGGGGCGATCGCATTGCAGTCAACAAAGAGACCCGAGAACGCATGTTGGGTCACCTTCTGGGCGACGTCTTCGGCATCATGGGGAGGGCATATGCTCAGGATTATGTCCGAAACATTAGTCAACGTCTCGATGGTGCCGCAATTTTCCAGGCCAGCGCCCGAGGCCCGAGCGTGGCTTGCCTCGCTGCGGCCTTCACCCGCCCAGATCACTTTTGCGCCAGAGTGGCGTGCGGCCGCTCCGATGGACGTGCCCATTTGTCCTGGGCTGATGAGTCCGATGACCGCCATTTGGATTATCCCCCTATTTCCCTACCCAAAAATTCCTTACCCAGGCACTCTTTCGCTTAACCCCTGTTAGCTAAAGGCTTCTGGTTTACAGGAAGTCTTTGGCGGTCTGCTCTATAAAAGCCAGCATCTGTTCTTCGTTCTGTCCGGTTTGTAAGAGAATCAATCTGGACACGCCCATGTCTTCAAACTCTTTAACCACGTCATCTGTCAGTGGAACTCGAGGAGTGATGCTGATTTCCAGTTCACCCAGATTGCTATTCCTGTCGGTTGATTCAGATAAGGCCTTTAGTGCATCAATACTTTCCTGGCTTGATGCAGCGGTAAGCGCAAACCCATACCAGCCATGTCCTTTTTGAATGGCTCGACGGTAAGCTGCTTTACTGGTGCCGCCCACAATGACGGGTGGGCCGCCGTTCTGGTAGGCGAGAGGTCGACTCTGGATATCCCTGTAGTTCACGAACTTGCCTTTGAACTCTGGTTTCTCTGACGTCCAGAGTTCTCGAATGGCATCGATATACTCGTCGGTTCGCGCACCTCGTTCCTCAAAACTAACGCCGAGTGCTTCGAATTCCTGCATCAGGTAACCAGCGCCGACACCGAACAGGAGCCTGCCTTTTGATAGCTGGTCAACACTGGCGGTCTCTTTGGCGAGCACGACTGCATTTCTCTGGGCGATTAGCGTAATGCCTGTGCCAAGAAGAATTTTGTCGGTTACAGCAGCGATAAATGACAATGCAGTAAAGGGATGGATGAAGGGTACAAGCGGGGGCGCGGGTGAAGGGGGTGCCTGCGGGTCCGGCAGCACGACGTGCTCACCCGTCCAGAGTGATTCAAACCCTGCATTTTCCGCGGCCACGGAAACGCTACGCATGACATCTGGATCCCCACAGGGGCCCGTATTGATACCGAACAATCCAAATTTCATGGAACTTTCCTTTTAATACGCTTGTGAGGCATTAATATCGTCAAGTTAGCCTTACAAGTAAAGACAGTTGGAAAACGAAGTCATCAACGCGTACACGACATCGGTACGTGAGGAAGTATTTGGCACCATCGGTGTGAAATTCGCCGATGTGCTTGACCTGCAGGGGTTCGAGAACTTTGTCTATGGCATTGGTGACCGGGTAATCCGCGTCACGCATGACAGTCATCGCACGGTGGAGCAACTGCTTGGTGAACTGGAATTCCTGAGGTACCTGCATGCTGGCGGTGGTGCTGTCTCAAAGCCGGTTCTGTTTCCAGGTGATGTCGAACTGGTGACCGTCGGCGATTTTCATGTCTGCCAGTTCGAGCGTGCCGCAGGGCTCGGGGCGACCATGGACCAGCCTTATTCCAGGGAGGTTATCAGGCAGTGGGGTAAGAGCATTGGAGTGTTTCATCGACTGACGCGGGGGTTTAAACCGGCTCATCCAAGGCAGAGCTGGATCGATGATGAAAATCACCAGTTTGAAAAGAGAATCCCGGCTGACCAGCCAAAGGTGCTGGCTCGATCCTCTGAGTTGATGCTCAGGCTATCCAGGCTCGAAGATTCATCGGATGTCTACGGTCTGATTCATAGTGATGCCCATGCAGGAAACTACGTTAACGATCAGGGTGCACTCACTTTTTTTGATTTTGATGACTGCCTGTACGCCTGGTTTGGCTATGACGTAGCAACGATCCTGCTGGGTGTTGCTATCCAGCCATGGGTAGACGACGGTCAGGCTGCCAGGTCGGCGGTCATATTGAATTTTCTCCCGGTTTTTATGGAGGGGTATAGCGAAGAGAACGAATCAGGTTGCCTGATGTGGCATCACATGCATGATTTCCTGACCCTGCGTGAGCTGAGTCTTTATGCGGTTATCCATGCTCACATGGACCCGGATGACCTCGATGAAGGGATGCCGCTTAAGTTTATGCGCGGGAGGCGTGAACGGATTGAACAGGCACAACCTTACGTTGATCTGGATTTTTCCAGCTATTAGATTTTCCCGCTACCAGGTTTTCCGGGTGCCGGGTTTCCCCGGATGTCAGCCCTAGATACTTCGACCGGTATTCTCCCAGTACTTGTCGCGCAGGAGCCTTTTCAGCAACTTGCCCGTCGGGTGGCGGGGCAATGTCTTTTCGAAGTCAATTGATCGTGGCGCCTTGAAGTTGGCGAGGTGCTCTCTGCAATGGGCAATCAGGTCTTCTTCGAGTTGCGCGTCCGGTACAATCCCTTCAGCCAGCTCAACCGCAGCTTTAACTTCTTCACCGAATTCGTCGTTGGGTATACCAAATACCGCAGCATCCAGTACAGCCGGGTGATTGATTAATACGCCTTCGATTTCGGCGGGGTAGATGTTCACGCCTCCTGAAATAATCATGTCGATCTTTCGATCACTCATGAACAGGTAACCATCATCATCCAGGTAGCCGATATCGCCGAAGGTGAATACGCCCGGTTCCAGATGCGCTTTGTCTGTTTTCTCTGGATCGTTATGGTATTCAAAATCGGAACCCATCAGGTTTTTCACATAAAGCTGCCCGGATTCTCCCGTCGCTGCGGTAGTACCGTCATCCTTTATTACCATGACTTCCATAATCGCCGTGGGTTTCCCCAGCGTACCCGGTCGGTTGAGCCAGTCTTCGGCGCTTACGGTCGTAACAATAGAGCCTTCAGTTGAGCCATAGTATTCAGAGACAACGGGCCCCCACCACTCGATCATCTGTCGCTTAATTTCTGGAGGGCAGGGCGCCGCGCCATGCCAGACGATGCCGAGTGAATCACCCTTAAAAGTTGATTTCTCAGCGTCGTTCAGTCGTAGCATCCGGGTGAACTGTGTCGGCACCAGATGGGTATTGGTGATGGCATGCTCGTCGATCAGCTTGAGGGTTTCAGCGGCATCAAATTTGTGTCGCATGACAATGCTGCTGCCGGCCAGAAGAGGCAGGAATGAAAATGCCCATTGCGCAGAATGATAGATCGGGCCGACGAGTAGGGTTTTACCATTTTGTGGCATTTCCAGCATGCCGGACAGGCCCTCTCCCATCATCTTCAGCGTCTCGACCGGTGCGCCGGTTTGGGACAGGCCG
>JABBBA010000058.1:0-3474 GCA_018607685.1 K189A clade bacterium
GGATATCTCCGTTGATGGTGATCACGCGCTGCGGGCAGAAATGACCCAAAAGGCTGGCCGACACACTGTTCCGCAGATCTGGATCGGAGATCAACACATCGGTGGCTGTGACGAGTTATTCCGTCTTGAGCGCGGTAATCAGTTAGACACAATGGTAATGGGAGAAAATCAGTGAGCGAGCAGACGCAGGAAGCAACATTCGTACTGCAACGAATTTACGTGAAGGACGTGTCTTTCGAATCTCCCAAGTCGCCGGAGGCATTTCTGAAGCAGTGGAAGCCAAGTGTTGCCCTGGAATTGACCAGCAGCAATGTCAGTATCGGCGAAGATAACTTCGAGGTTACCCTGGGATTAACCGTAACCGCGAAGAATGAGGCAGAAGACGTCATTTACCTGATCGAGCTTCAGCAATCGGGTATCTTTCTGATTAAGGGAATGGATGAAGAAAGGCTAGCCCATACGCTGGGTAGTTTTTGTCCGAATCTACTCTTTCCATATGCCCGAGAAGCGATAGATTCTATTGTTACCAAGGGTAGTTTCCCTCCGCTCATGTTAGCGCCCGTTAATTTTGACGCTATCTATGCGCAGACCAGTGCCCGAGCTGAAGCGGAAACCGCGCCGATTCAATAGCGGTTCCTTCTTTGTAACGACAGCCTTTAACGACTGCGCTTAACGTCCGTTTGAGAAGCCAAGCTGGCGCCAGGCTTCGTAGACGACGATGCTTGCAGCATTCGACAGATTAAGGCTGCGGGAGTTCTGTAGCATTGGTATTCGAAGTTTGCGATCGTGGGCCATCAAACCGAGTACTTCATCCGGTAATCCCCGTGTTTCCGGTCCGAACAGCAAAATATCTCCGGCATCAAACTTAACCTCAGTGTGATTGATTGACCCTTTGGTGGTCATCGCAAAGAGGCGGTCGCGATCAAACTGGTCAAGCAGCATGCCCAAATTGTCCCATTCTTTGACCTCGGCATACTCCCTGTAATCAAGACCTGCCCGGCGAAGCTGTTTATCGTCCAGGTCAAAGCCAAGTGGTTTCACCAAATGCAACGTGCAACCCGTGTTGGCGCACAGGCGCATGATATTGCCGGTATTTGGAGGGATCTCCGGCTCATAGAGGACAATATTCAGCATCAGTCCACCAGCCTTTCGTCGGTCATTCCCAGCTCCGATATTTTACGCGTCAGGGTATTCCGTCCCCATCCAAGAAGCATGGACGCATCGCGTTTCCTTCCACCGGTTTGTTTCAGGGCTTCCTGGATCATGATCCGCTCAAACCTGGGAAGGGCTTCCTGGAGGATGCCAGCATCTCCCGGTTCCAGGGAGGATAAGCGCCCGCTTGCCCAGGCCCGCAAAGCTCGTTCCCAATCAATGCCCCCTGAGCTTTGGTCAGGTTTTGCCTGAAGCAACTCCGGCGGTAAGTCTTCGATCATGACCTCCTGTGCTGTCGCCATGACGGCTATCCAGCGACATGCGTTTTCCAGTTGTCGTACATTTCCAGGCCAGGGCAGTTCGCACAGGTATTCCATTGTTTCCGGGCGCAGGCGCTTGGGTTCCTCGTCAATTTCGTTTGCGGCCTGAATCAGGAAGTGACCCGCAAGGCCGGGGATATCCTCACGTCGCTCTGACAAGGTTGGCAGGTGTATTCGAATCACATTGAGTCTGTGGAAAAGGTCCTCCCGAAACTTGTTTTCAGCAACGAGTTCTTCCAGGTTCTGATGCGTGGCTGCGATTATTCTAACGTTTGCTTTGAGGGGCTCAATACCGCCGACCCGATAGTATTCACTGTCTGAAAGAACGCGTAACAATCGGGTTTGGGTTTCCGGGGGCATGTCGCCGATTTCATCCAGGAAAAGCGTGCCTCCCTCAGCCTGTTCAAATCGGCCTGTCCGTTTCTGGTTGGCACCGGTGAAGGCCCCTTTTTCGTGCCCAAAAAGCTCTGACTCGACAAGATCGTAAGGTATGGCGGCCATGTTCAGGGGGATGAAGGGTTTATCTGCCCTGATACTGTGTTTGTGAAGTGCATGTGCCACACGTTCTTTGCCGGTTCCCGACTGGCCATTTATCAGCACACTGACGTTCGATTTGGCGAGCCGTCCGATGGCGCGGAAGACTTCCTGCATTGCTGGTGCTTTGCCGATGATTTCAACCGGATCTTCTATTGCTGCTGATTCCTCTCCCATCGATTGTTGTGTTTGCGCAAGGGCGCGACCCACCACGGCAACGACTTCGTCCACTTCGAAGGGTTTTGGCAGGTATTCAAAAGCGCCGCTCTGGATGGAACTAACGGCACTGTCCAGATCCGAGTGAGCTGTCATGACGATCACGGGTAATCCCGGATGAGTGCTTTGTAGTGTGCTTAAGAGTTCCAGCCCATCTACCCCAGGCATTCTGATGTCTGTAATCACAACCTGTGGAGTGGATACATTCAGCTGCTCAAGGAGCTGCTCAGCAGATTCGAAACATTCTACGTCCCAGCCATGTTGCGTCAGCGCCTTCTCCAGTACCCAGCGGATTGAGCGCTCGTCATCTACCACCCAGATATTGCCGTTGTTACTCATTGTTCTGCTCCAGGGGAATAATAATTGAAAAGGTGGTGTCGCCGGGTTCGCTCTCAAATTCGATCATGCCGTTGTGTTGGGCAATAATTGATTGAGCAAACGTTAATCCTAATCCTGTACCTCCGGGTCTTCGCGAGATCATCGGATAGAATAATTGTTCCTGTATTTCCGGAGGCACTCCGGGTCCGTTGTCTTTAATGTCGACACGAACAACAACCTTATGTTGCTGGCCGTTTATGGTGAACTGTCGTTCGATTCTGGTCGTGAAAGTCAGCGTTGGATGCGGTGTGGATTCAAGGATTTGCATAGCATTTCTGGCCACATTTAACACTGCCTGTAGCATCAGTTCCGGGTCTATCGAGAGTTCCGGGATGCTTGGGTCGTAATCCCGGATGACTGCCAGGTTCCGGGATTCAAGTTCAATAAGCTTTGCCGTTCGTTCCAGCACCTGATGAATCGAAATGGGTGTTTTCTGTGCCAGGGTGTTGGGTCCGAGCATTCTGTCGAGCAAAGAGGTCAATCGATTGGTTTCCTCGATGATGATGTCGGTGTACTCAGTCAGGGATTCGTCCGGGAGCTCCCTGGCGAGAAGTTCTGCGGAACCCTTGATGCCACCCAAAGGGTTCTTGATCTCGTGAGCAAGGCCCCTGACCATTTGGCGGGTGACATCATAGTGCTCCTGTATTGCCGCATCACGGTCGATGCGCAGATAGCGGTCCATAGGAATAAGTTCAACCAGTGTCTGCCCTTCATCAAGGACTGGTGTGACCGTCACATCGGCGGTGAAACTGGCTTTGCCCAGCAACAGGAGTTGCATTTTTCGACGGGTAAATGTTTTGTTGGTAGCACCTGCTTCGCTAACGATGGCAACAAGTTCCTCGCCGTTGATAAGTAATTCGACCAGGCCGTGTCC
>JABBBA010000058.1:3484-11413 GCA_018607685.1 K189A clade bacterium
TTCAGCAGCCTGATTAGCGAACACGATTCTATGCTGGTCATTAATGACCAGAATTGCCGTGGAAAGGTGACCGAGGACGATTTCACTTATCGATTTACTTACTGGATTAAGGTCTGCAGTCATAGATTTTATAGAGAGATCAAAGCTCCAGCGTCAGTTTGCGTTCGATAATGAGATTAATGGTTCACATATATATGAGTTAAGACTGCAAGAAGTGCACCAGAATGGGAAATCGGTGAAATTCGCGTGTGGAGCTGCAGATCAGGCACTCAATTGCGCTACATCATAGCAAGATGCCTGAACAATACGCACCGGTTTGGTGCGTATCATGGCGTTAGTATGTGCGCTGCTGCTAGAGGTTACTTCGACGTTATCTAGGTGATTTGCGGGGCAGGCTGTATCTCAAAACCGAAATATTATTGGTCGGGCCTTCGGTGACGACATCCCCACCTTCATCGATCACCCTCATATTAAAGGCATGCGTTCCTCGATCCACATTGGTGAGTTCAACTATGCCATTCCCCAGGACATCTCGAATTTTAATACCATCCATCATAAGTTCAGCGCTGTGCCCCGGTTTAACTGACGGCGAAATTGAGAGGGTCAGACTGATGTTTCCCGCGTTGTTGCGGATAGCAGAGTCGTCGAGAGGGTTAGTGACCAGCAGCGTATAGTCAATTTTCTTTGGTGTCGTTGACTCAACACTTTGCTGTTTTCGTAGGTTTTGCTGGTAGGTTGTGTCGGTGAATGTGCTGGGTTCACGCAGAGTAACTGGTTCCGCGCCGGGCAGAGCCTGGTCAGAGAAAGAGGGTACGCCGTCATCGCTAACGTCCCGATAGACCTCTTCTGCCCAGACAGATGAACTTGCCAGGGTCAGGAAGATTGCGGTGATGATTTTCATAGATGCTTCCTTGGGTGCTCTCATAGGTACTTCCACGGACTAATCCAGTTATTGTGAAGTTTAACCCAGGCAAAAAAAAGCCCCTAACCAGAGGGGCCCTTTTTTGGTTGTTTCCCGACGGGGGTCGGGAGAAACCGTGCTACACGCTATAGTACATCTCAAATTCAACCGGGTGTGTCGTCATGTCCAGCTTCTCGACCTCCTCCCGCTTCAATTCAATGTACCCATCGATCATGCTGTTAGTGAAGACATCGCCCTGGGTTAGGAAATCACGATCCACATCCAGTGCGTCCAGTGCCTGTCCGAGTGATGAACAGACAGATGGGAGATCTTTTAGTTCCTCTGCAGGTAGGTCGTAGAGATCTTTGTCCAGAGGGCCAATAGGGTCGATCTTGTTCTTGATACCATCCAGGCCCGCCATCATCATGGAGGCGAACATCAGATAAGGGTTCGCCGTCGGATCACCAAAACGCACCTCAGCTCTAACACCATTGGGGCTGCCTCCCTGTACATAAGGGATACGAATCGAAGCAGAGCGGTTCATGGCCGAGTAGACCAGCATCAGTGGCGCTTCGAATCCGGGGACCAATCGTTTGTAAGAGTTGGTAGACGCGTTAGTGAATGCATTGAGCGCCCGAGCGTGCTTGATGATTCCGCCAATGTAATACAGGGCAGTCTGTGAGAGGTTCCCGTAGCCATCACCGGCAAACAGATTGGTGCCGTCTTTCCAGATGGACTGGTGAACATGCATACCGTTACCGTTGTCACCAACCAGGGGCTTCGGCATAAATGTCGCTGTCTTGCCGTAGGCGTGTGCTACGTTGTGAACGCAATACTTGTAGATCTGAACTTCGTCTGCCTTGGTGACGAGGGTGTTGAATCTCGCGCCAATTTCACACTGGCCGGCTGTGCCGACTTCATGGTGATGCAGTTCAATGTCGAGGCCCATGGCTTCCATGGCAGAGCACATGCTGTTTCGTACATCCAGGAGTGAATCGACTGGAGGTACAGGGAAGTAACCGCCTTTGATCCCGGGCTTGTGGCCGGTGTTGCCGCCTTCGAAGGAAGACGAGGTCATCCAAGCTGCTTCCTCAGATTCAATTTCATACATGGCACCACTCATGGTTGCCTTGTACTTAACATCGTCGAAAACAAAAAATTCAGGTTCCGGCCCGAAATAGGCTGTATCACCAATGCCGGTGGAGGACAGGTACGCCTCTGCACGCTTGGCAATGGCTCGCGGATCTCGCTCGTAGCCTTGCAATGTGCTGGGTTCGACAATATCGCAACGCACATTAATGGTCGTTTCTTCCGTAAAAGGATCGACCACAGCGGTTGAATCATCTGGCATCAGAATCATGTCTGCATCGTTAATCGGTTTCCAACCAGCAATGGAGGAGCCGTCAAACATGGCACCATTTTCGAAGAAATCTTCGTCGATTTTTGAGGCGCTGTTGGTGACGTGTTGTTCTTTACCGCGGGAATCGGTAAATCGGAGATCTACCCATCTCGCGTCATGTTCATTTATTAAGCCCAGAGTTTTCTCTGACATGTTCTCTCCTTTACCGAGTTTTATTGAAGTTGTTCGTTTGGTGCATTTAGGGGAGCAAAGAATATGCCATCCCGGTGTATTAATAAACGCCTTGTATTTGCTGGTGTTGCGGGCATTGGGAATTTCCTTTCCGCCCCAATATGGTGCGTATTCAGGCGGGCCGCACCAAAGAGGTGCTTATCTCTGATTTTCTTGGACCCTGATGGTGATGCTTATCTCGCGTCCTTCCGTCAGGGTGTCCACGACCTCATGACCATGAATTCGACACCAGGCTGGAATGTCGTTTTTGACTCCCGGGTCAGTGCAGATAACAGTGAGCAGATCGCCAGCGGCAAGGGTCTTGATCTTGTCCTGTGTGCGAATGACAGGCATAGGGCAGAGCAGTCGTCTGGCATTAA
Source organism: K189A clade bacterium (assembly GCA_018607685.1). Taxonomy (GTDB): domain Bacteria; phylum Pseudomonadota; class Gammaproteobacteria; order Pseudomonadales; family Azotimanducaceae; genus UBA9659. The sequence continues at coordinate 6,336 of JABBBA010000058.1, forward strand.
TCTCGTGTTCAGACATACCAGCTCTCTGGCACCTCTTTCGCTGCAAGCGGTGGCACCGTTACATCCAGGGCTTCCTTGCCGGGAAGGGTGATAGACATTGTGACATTGTCTTCGTCCTTGCCCTGGCTATACCGGGCGGCTATCCGAGCAGCGAAAAGCAGTTCATCGTCGCTTGGTGTCCCGTCAATAATGGTGACCGGGCCGCCATGGGAAACCGGCAGGATGATTGTGTATTCCTGCTGGTAACCCGTCAGGTAGTGGTTTTCGCCTTCTTCACGGCTGATGATGAGTTTGTAGTGTGGTGCCGGGCGAAGGTGGCGGCCGACTTTGAGAAGCATGATGTCATCGAGCTCGTAGGCGCGTTCACCGCGGGACTGCCAGAGATCTTCCAGCTTTTTGGAGTAATACTTGTCCGTCAGGAAGCAACATCCTCCGGCGGGCTGCGAATATTCCTCGATGCCGAGTGACTCGGCCAGGGCTATCTGCGGTTTTCGGCTACGTCCGCTAAAGTCGAATAGCTGGTCGCGATCCACCCAGCCTTCACGTTCAGGAAGGGTGAGTGGTAAATTTTTTGCACACAACGGACGTAACAGTCGATCTTCGGCGCCAGACTCCCTGGCAATGATAGGCATGGTTTTCTTTCTCTGGGACATTGGTCGCTGGCCTATGACTTCGCCGGTGATAATGAAGTCGAAATCGTTCTCTTCCATCCATGCCCAGGCGGCGGCCTTATTTACCATGAAAATTTTACAGTCAAGACACGGGTTCAGGTGTTGGCCGTAGCCGTGCTTGGGGTTAAGCACCACATCTTTATATTCTTCAATAACTTCAATGATATGCAGCTTGATGCCGAGTTCTTCTGCAACCCACAGAGCGTTGTTGCGTTTCTCTTTCTCTTTGTCTTTGGCACGAATCGCGTGGGTATGGCCTTCGACGCAGAACCCTGTGTAAAAATTGATACCCTCGACATGGATACCCTGATCCATGATGACTTTTGTAGCGAGCATGGAGTCCAGGCCTCCTGATATCAGGGAGACGGCTTTACGTTGCTTTGTCATTAGTGCCTTTTGGTCGAACAGATGGAAATTTGGCGCGCATTATATATCAGCTTGGGTATAATGCCGCGGTTTTCGCTTACCATCCATCCAGCGCCATCCACAGACCCCTTCCCCTATGACAGATACACATAAAGAACTGCGTAACATCGCAATTATTGCCCACGTTGACCATGGCAAGACCACCCTCATTGACAAGCTGCTGTCTCAGGCAGGTGCGCTGCAACGCGGCGAAGATGAGGGTGAACGACTCATGGACTCCAATGACCTTGAGCGTGAGCGAGGAATCACCATCCTCGCCAAGAACACGTCTCTCTCCTGGAGAGATTACAGGATCAATATCGTGGATACGCCCGGTCACGCAGATTTTGGCGGGGAGGTAGAGCGAATACTGTCGATGGTCGACTCCGTCCTGTTGCTGGTTGATGCCGTTGAAGGTCCAATGCCGCAGACCCGGTTCGTAACCAGTAAGGCATTCGAGAATGGTCTGAATCCGATCGTCATGATCAACAAAATAGACCGGGATGGGGCGCGTCCTGACTGGGTGGTTGATGAAGTGTTTGAGCTTTTTGATCAGCTTGGTGCAAACGACGAGCAACTGGACTTTCCCGTTATCTACGGCTCGGCGATACAGGGCCGTGCCGGACTAACCCCGGATGCCCTGGATGATGACCTGAGCTGTCTGCTTGAAGCAATTATTGAGAAGGTTCCGCCACCTGCGACAGATATAAACGGTCCGCTGCAGATGCAGATTAGTGCTCTGGATTTCAGCAACTATGTCGGAATTATTGGGCTGGGAAGAATTACCCGGGGTGAAATAGTGACCGGGGACCAGGTCACAGTTGTTTCCAGCGATGGCGCAGTGAGGAAAGGCAAGATACTCCAGGTGATGGGCTATAAGGGTTTGGAGCGTGCACCTGTTGAGCGAGCCTCCGCCGGGGATATTGTCTGTATCAGCGGGCTCGAGGGAATACAGATCTCCGACACAATCTGTGCCGTGGGGCATCCTGAAGCATTACCGGCGCTTAAGGTGGATGAACCTACTATCTCAATGACCTTCCAGGTTAATACATCGCCCTTTGCGGGTCTTGATGGGAAGTTTGTTACCAGCCGGCATCTTAAAGAGCGACTGGAAAAAGAGCTGCTGTACAACGTAGCACTTCGAGTTGAGCCCACAGCTCATGCCGACAAGTTCAAGGTATCGGGTCGCGGCGAGCTTCATTTGTCAGTACTCATCGAAACCATGCGGCGCGAGGGTTACGAGCTGGCGGTAGGAAGACCCGAGGTTATCTTCCGCGAAGTTGATGGGAAAGTGGAAGAGCCTTTTGAGGACCTGATGCTGGACATCAATGATGAGCACCAGGGCAGTACCATGGAGGAACTGGGACTGCGCAAAGCAACCATGACCAACATGATGCCGGATGGCTCAGGCCGGACACGGCTGGAGTTCAATATTCCAACCCGGGCATTGATTGGATTCAGGTCAGAGTTCATGACCATGACATCAGGAACGGGGATAATGAATAGCGTATTCTCCCACTATGGTAGCGTTGTGAGTGAAGACTCCTCAACCCGAACCAACGGTGTGCTGGTGTCCATGGCGAGCGGAAAAAGCGTAGCATTCTCACTCAACAATCTGCAGGCAAGGGGTCGGCTATTTGTAGGTCCGAATGTGGAGATTTATGAAGGTATGATTGTAGGTTTGCATTCCAGGGGAAACGATTTGCCCGTCAATCCAATAAAGGAAAAACAGCTAACTAACGTTCGAGCGTCGGGTACGGATGAGAATGTGATCCTGACGCCTCCGGTTAAGCACTCCCTTGAGGCGGCGATTGAATTCATCAATGATGAAGAGTTGGTCGAGGTCACACCGAATCATTTGCGTATACGCAAAAAGTATCTGACTGAAAACGAACGTAAACGAGTATCCCGAGAGAAGCTTGCCTGATGTTACCCCTGTACCCTGAGATCAAACCCTATGCTCGGCATCAGCTGAAAGTTGATGATCTACACGAATTGTACGTGGATGAAAGTGGAACGCCCGATGGAATACCCGTTGTGTTTGTTCACGGTGGACCTGGGTCCGGTTGCGAATTTAACTCCCGGTGTTTCTTTAGCCCCGATAAGTACCGGATCATCCTGTTTGACCAGCGAGGTGCTGGCCGTTCGACGCCGCATACGGAGCTGACTGACAACACAACAGACTATCTTGTGTCTGATATGAACAAGATCCGAGAGTATCTTGGCATTGATAAGTGGATCGTATTTGGTGGTGGCTTTGGCGCAACGCTGAGTCTTGCTTATGCGGAAAAATATCCTAAAACGGTTCTGGGCCTCATACTCCGGGGAGTCTTTCTGGGGCGCCAGCAGGATATTGACTGGTTTACTGAGCAGGGAGCGAGTCGTTTCTTCCCGGATCACTGGGAGGATTTTGTTTCACCGATTCTTAAGGCAAAAGCGGTTGGCGACAAAAAGCCAAGCAACTGTGATGCCTATCACGAGTTGATGATGCAGGATAACGAGCTGGCCAGGATGGCCGCAGCTAAAGCCTGGTCGACCTGGGAAGCGCATGCCTCGACGCTTCATCCGGACCCGCGATTGATTAAACATTTTTCAGATGGTGGCCGGGCACACGCGAGATGTCTCATCGCGACTCACTATTTCAGGAATCAGTGTTTCCTTGCGCCTGACCAGTTGCTCAAAAATGCTTCTGTTCTGAAGGACATTCCTGGGATTCTGGTTCATGGACGATTTGACTGTGTCAGTCCCCTGGATAATGCCCATCAGCTTCGTAAGGCCTGGCCAACTTCACAGCTATACATTGTCCGGGAAGCCGGCCATTCGGCGACTGAGCCTGCGATGATCGATGCACTTATTCGTGCAACACGCGATATGGCACTCCGGTTCGAAGCTGACTTCGGCGTTTAGGCGTCTCCCGCAGTGCTGGGTCTTATTCAACGGGTGAGCGAAGCTTCGGTGGTTATTGATGGCCATGTTCATGGTGAGATCGGTGCCGGCCTGTTGTTGCTCCTGGGGGTTCAGAAGGAAGATACGCCCCTGGTCGCAGATAAGCTGCTTTCGAAGATCGTAAACTACCGGGTCTTCAATGATGAAAAAGGCCACATGAATCTTTCCCTGATGGATGTAAAAGGTTCACTGTTGATCGTTTCGCAGTTCACCCTGGCTGCGGATACTCACAAGGGGCTTCGCCCGTCATTTTCTTCTGCAGCGCCACCGGAACTTGCGGAGGGGCTCTATAACGGTTTTGTTGAAGCAGCACGTCAGTTTGTGCCGGTCGAGACAGGCCGGTTTGGCGCAGACATGAAGGTGTCGCTGACGAATGATGGGCCTGTGACATTCCAGCTTAACTGCTGAACGACGCTATTCTTTTGCCTCTTCAGAGTCATCCGTCAAAGCGTTGGACTGGTCCAGTTTAAATATCCTGGCAAACAAAATGCCGGTTTCGAAGAGCAGCCACATGGGAAAAGCCAGCAGAACCTGAGAGATAATATCCGGCGGCGTTAAGATCATACCTACGACAAAGCAGCCGACGATAACGTAGGCCCGTTTACTTGCCATTGAGGCTGTCGTTGTTGCGCCTGTCCAGATTAAGAGCACCGTGGCGATCGGTATCTCAAAAGCGATCCCAAAAGCGAAGAATAATTTCAGGACGAAATCCAGATAGCGGTTAATATCGGTCATGACAGTGACCCCTTCCGGCGCTGCTGCAGTAAAGAATCCAAAGACCAGCGGGAAGACCACGTAGAACGCAAAAGCGATTCCAGCGTAGAACAGGAAAATGCTACTAATGAGCAGTGGCATCGCGACTTTCTTTTCGTTGGAGTAGAGTCCCGGTGCTATAAAGCTCCAGATCTGGTGCAGGATGTATGGCATGGCGATAAATATCGATAGTACCAGCGACAGTTTAAACGGCGTCAGGAAGGGCGAGGCGACCTCTGTGGCGATCATTGTCGTCCCTTCCGGCAGAAACTTTCGGAGGGGCTCAGAAATATAGGTGTAGAT
>JABBBA010000021.1:0-3066 GCA_018607685.1 K189A clade bacterium
CGATGGTCGGTGGCTGCAGTTCAACATGATTCGTAGTGAGGACTTACAGAGTCTGCTTTTTGTCGCCCTGGATGCTCCTGAGCTTTTTGCGGACCCCAGATTCTGCAGCCCGGAATTGATGTTTGAAAATCGTGAGCTATTGGGGCTCGAGTTGCAAAAAATCATCGGTCTAAAGACAGCCAAACACTGGATGCAGACCTTCGATTCTTTTGAGTTACCCGTCAATCTCGTTGCCCTTGTTGAAGAGAGTAAGAGTGATCCACAGGTCCTGCAGAATCATATGGCCATCTCGCCCGGCGACGAAAGGATCAAGACACCGCTCATTATTGATCACCCGATTCAAATATCGAATGTACCCAAGGTAGGGCCCAGGTGTGCGCCGGCTCTGGGCGAACACAACGAGGAGATTCTGGCCGAGCTTGGGTTCGATGCGGAAGAAATCAAGGAGCTGCAGGCTGTGAGAATTGTCACGAATGATTGATAAAGCATCCTCCCTAAAACTTTGTCATCCATCCAAAAATGTGTTTAGTTTCACCTATTATCAACGTGTTTGCCTCTGTGTATTAGAGGTTGGCGCTCGCATCTGGAGGTAAGGACCTATGCGTGTACGACACGCTTATAGCGGATTTATTTATGAATCCATGGACGACGGCAACGTTAGCGTAACGGATCCCAAAACCGGTAACACCGGTGTTTTTACCCGAGACTCCGTTTGGATCTCTGGCTCGTTGAAATATGGCGATCATCATCTGATTGGACACGTGGGTGGCAAAACCGCTGAGGGTGCGACCAGCCTTGGCCAGTTTTCCAATCGACGTCGTTGATTCAGGTTGAACCGACAGGTGTCTCGTTTGAAACCAAGGAAGACGAGACAATTATGGCGGCTGCCATTCGTAACGGTTACACCTGGCCAACGATCTGTGGCGGGCAGGGTACCTGTAAAACCTGCGTCTTTTTGACGCTGGAAGGTAAGGGTAATCTGACTGAGATTGAGCCCTGGGAAGCGCAGGCATTGGAATCAATCGTTGATACCTTGCCAAACCGGGGCCAGGGCTGGCGGCTGGCCTGCCAGGCTAAGGCTATCGGTGATGTGAGAGTAAAAAAAATTGGTGTAAGACAAGCTTAGGACATGTGGCAACGAAATAAGAGGAACCAAGATGGCGAAGACAAAACAGGAAATGGATAGCAAGTTGGCACCGGGAGAAGCTCGCTCCCGGGGCAAGCAAATTCAGGATCTGCTCGATGAAGAAACAGTCGAGGTACCCTGGCAATTGCGCGATGCAGAGTATACCTATCTCGGCTCTGAACCCCTGGACCGTGATCATTACATTTCTCAGGAATGGTGCGACAAGGAGACCGAAAATCTCTGGTCAAGGGTCTGGCAACTGGCCTGCTTTGAACAGGATATTCCCGAGGTCGGTGATCATATTGTTTACGACATCGTCGATTGGTCTTTCATTCTTGTTCGTACCGAGCCGGACACTATTAAGGCTTTTTATAATTCCTGTCTTCATCGGGGCCGCCGACTTTGTACCAATGAACTGGAACCCGCCAACAAACCGGAATTCCGTTGCCCTTTCCACGGTATCACGTGGAATGTGGATGGCTCGCTAAAAGCCATTCCGCCATCGATTGAATTCGATTTCCCGCATGTCGACAAAGAAGAGTTTGGTTTGCCGGAGGTTAAATGCGAACGATGGGACGGCTTTGTCTTTATCAATATCGATGACGACGCAGAACCTCTGATGGATTTCCTTGGCGACATCACCAAACATTTTGAACGCTGGCCGTTCGCGAATCGCTGGAAGGCAACGCATAGCGCAAAGATTGTCGATTCTAACTGGAAGTTGGCTCAGGAAGCGTTCATGGAGGCCTTCCACGTATTGGCGACACATCCACAAATGAGCATTGGTCTGCTTGGTGGCGATGGATCGAATACCGAGTACAACATATACGACAACGGCGATGCTAATTGGAGCCGGATGACCATGGCGCCACCCATGCCTAATCCCAATTTGCCCTATGAGCTTACTGAACAGGAACTTATTGAAGAAATGTTCTTCCGCGGTGAAAGCGTTAGTGAGATGGGCGTGCAGAAAATGGCAGGTAGCGCAGAGGATCTGCCCGAGGGCATGACGACCCGCAAACTACTGGCAGATGCGGCTCGCAAGAACGGTCCCAACGGTTTTGTGGGTGGCGAACCGACTGACGTGGAGCTTACCTCCGCTATCCAATATCACATATTTCCTAATATCTCGCCGTGGCCGGGACCCATTTTCTATCGGCATCGACCCTACGGGCGAGACCCCGACAAGTGCATTATGGAGATCATGATGATGGTTTCGTTGCCGGAAGGTGCCGAACGTCCGCCCGCAGCGAAGATCAACTGGCTTGGACCCGATGAACACTTTGGCAATATCTTTAATCAGGATGTAGAAAATGTCGCTCAGGTACAACGAGGCTTGAAGGCCGCCAAGCCACCGGGTGGGTTAACCTTGGGAAATTATCAGGACATAAAAGTTCGCTGGCACCACCGCCTGCTTGAAAAGTGGGTGAATCGGGAAATCTGAGCGATTTGCCCGGGCATCGATCGCGAGTAACGAATCGGCCCGGGTTCCTATGTCGTGTCGGGCATGCGGAGGCGCTCTGGGATATTGCTGAACAGCGCCGGGAGATCCTCGTCGCTGGTCTTCAAAAGGGTGTCGATCCAAAGGTGAAACAACTGGCCACCGCCTTCATTTCGTCCAAAGATTGAATACTCTTTTGCGCCGGTCGCCAGTGCCTTTTGAACTCGAAGTCCCGTGTAATAGTCTTCGTCTCGGACCACATCCACCATCAGGGACATATAGGCTGCCAGGCCTTGCTGGTCTACGTCATCTGGAGATTCGAACGCTGCGAAATACTGTGTGGTGGTTGATTCACCGGCTGTCTTGCCGGGAAACATCTGTGAAACCATATAGGGTCCTTCGGCCCCGCCAGCGATTGAGATATTGGGGAAAATTGTCCAAACACCTGAGTTCATTAACCGCTCCGGCCATTGTACTTCCGGCAGGTTCTCCAACTCCT
>JABBBA010000021.1:3084-5042 GCA_018607685.1 K189A clade bacterium
GAATAGTAGTCAGCTTTAGGCGTGCTTTCTCGACCTATACTGGTGGAATGTAAAACTGGCAGATGATAAAAGTCGCGATATCCATCGTAGGCCACTTTCCAGTTTGGGCCCTCTATTTCCTGTTGTCCGGCGACGTGGGTCTCAGCGAACCGCAGATGCTCAAGCATTTCGCCATAGCCGCTTAGAAACAAATCGATATCTAATGTTGATTCAGGGTTTAGCGTAACCCAAATCATGCCGGCTCTCTCCGCCGCAGGGAGTGCGGTTAATCCGAGGCATGATTTATCGACCTCGCCAAAGTTTTTCTCATCCAGAATGTTAATCAAGTCACCCTTGAGGTTGTAATTCCAGGCGTGATAATTACAGCGGAAACTTTTTGCGTTCCCTGATTCTTCATTGGTGACGTAGTTGCCTCGATGGCTGCACTGGTTGACAAAAGCGCGAGCTTTTCCATCTTCACCCCGGACAATAATAAGCGGTACACCGACCACCTCCATTGCGCGGAAATCACCCGGCTCAGGGATCTGTGATGAAAAAGCGAGGGCTAGTGGCACACGTTTGAAGACCCTGTCTACTTCTTGCTGCCAACGGTCTGCATCATAGTAGTCAGCGGTCGGTACCTGCAAAACGTCCGGCATCAAATCAATTCGATTGTTCTGCTGATTATCTATTTCGCGCCTGGTCATGGCGATGAGCTGCTCTCTCGACATCTGCTTTTCCTTTACTCGTGTTTCTCTATAAAACCATACTGGAAAGAATAGTCCTACGTTATCTACCGCATCATCAACGGCTTTGATTTTGGTTAAAAGCTGTAGTTTGCATCTTTTTTGGGCGGTTTTTCAACGACCCATCCGGTCTGGATGACCCCTCGTCATACCAATTTCTTTCTGCGATAGTAGCGTTTCTCTATGAGCGGGACTGTTCTGATGGGTCTACAGGGTCGTGCGGCTGTCACCGGCGTCGCGGATTACAAAAATGTTCGAAAGTACACGGGCAAACGTAAGTTTTTTCTGGAGCAATGGGCAGAACTAACCCAAATGGCACTCGCAGATGCCGGGCTCAGCAAAGACGACGTTGATGGGCTGTGCTGCGCCGCGATTCCCGAGTCCGCGATGTTTGCACCGGCGACCATTGCTGAGTATCTGGGGCTACAGGTCAATTTTGCAGAAACCGTAGACCTGGGTGGTGCATCCTCAGTCAGCATGATCTGGCGTGCCGCCGCAGCAATCGAAATGGGCATCTGCGAAGCTGTAGTCTGCGCTGCCCCGGGATTGCCAATTCCCTCAAATCCAAACGCACCTCCCAAGGATCCCGCGCGGGTGTATGGATCTACCAGTGCTAAATGGGGTTCACCGCAGGCGGAGTATGACGTGCCCTATGGCAATGTTGCGCAAAATGCGGGATACGCACTAATTGCGCAGCGCTATGCCGCGACCTATGGCTATGACCAGCGGGCCCTCGCGAAAATTGCGGTCGATCAGCGGACCAATGCACAGGGTAATCCCAATGCGGTTTTCTACGGCGAACCCATTACCATAGACGATGTTTTGCAGAGCAAGATGATTGCGGATCCGTTACACATTCTGGAAATTGTTATGCCCTGCGCTGGAGGAAGTGCCGTCGTCGTTGTTAGTGAACGTTTGGCAAAAAAATGTAAACACCGGCCGGTCTTTGTGACAGGTTTCGGCGAGCGGCTCACGACCCGTTCCGTCACCTATGCAGAGGACATGACCATTTCGCCTGTGGGACCCGCCGCAGCAAGTGCCTTTGCGATGTCCGGCAAAAAGCCGGAAGATGTTGATGCGCTGCAGGCTTATGACTGTTACACCATTACAGTGCTCTTAACGATTGAAGACTCAGGCTTTTGCACCAAGGGGGAAGGCACCACCTTCGTCAATGAAAACGACCTGACTTATCGTGGCAGCTTTCCGGTCAATACCCACGGCGGACAACTGGGC
>JABBBA010000021.1:5052-10448 GCA_018607685.1 K189A clade bacterium
GGCTGCAGGCATGGCAGGTGGTATGTCACAGCCCGTTGAAGGTGTGAGGCAAATCATGGGTAGGGCCGATGGCCGTCAGGTCGCTAATTGCGATACTGCGTTGATTACTGGAACAGGCGGCATTATGAGTGAGCAGTCCGCGATAATCCTGGAGGGTGGTTAACATGGAGTCGAGCAGACCGCTACCGATCCCTACGCCAAACAGCGAACCTTTCTGGAACGGATTGGCCAACCATCAGGTGACATTGCAACAGTGCGATGACTGCAATGCCTGGGTTTTCTACCCTCGTAGTCACTGTAATAGTTGTCTCTCGCCTAACCTCACCTGGAAGCAGGTCTCGGGTAACGGCACTCTTTATTCCTTCACAGTGGCGCGCAGACCAACGGCACCGCAATTTATCGATGATATTCCTCAACTGATTGTGGTGGTTGAGCTAAGCGAGGGAGTTCGACTGAATTCGGTAATGGTCAATATTGCGCCGGAGGCATTGGTTATCGGTATGGCAGTAAAACCGGTTTTTCATTTGCGGGACGGCGCTACGCTACTTTATTTTGAGCCTGAATAGTCGGAGCATGATCAACATGCTATCTCCGAGTTTCACGGAGATGTATTGTTGATTAGTCGTCTTCAATCCTGAACCATTCTCTGACAACTCGGCGCAGTAATTTGCCGGTTTCGTTGTAAGGCAGTTCTGAGGTGAAGTGAATCACCTCCGGCACGCGGGACGAACGAAGATGCTCGCGAATGTGACTTCGAATTTCTTCTTCTGTGATGCTATGTGCTGCAGCTACAACAATGGCGAGCGCGACGACTTCACCCCATTCTTCTGAAGGTATGCCTATCGCCGCTGTGTCCAGGATGGCTGGGTGCTGATGCAGCAGGTCCTCGATCTCACCGGGTGAAATATTCTCACCGCCGCGAACTATAACGTCGTCGGCGCGACCGGATAAAAAGAGATAGCCATGGTCATCCAGGTAACCTGCATCGCGGGTCGGAAACCAACCATCATTGTCGAGCACGCTCCGCCCATCGTATTCCCCGGAGACTTGCGGGCCGCGAACATAGATTTCACCGGATTCAAAAGGATCTAATTGTTTACCATCCTCATTACGAACTTCGATTTCTACCGATGGCAGGGGCTTTCCAACCGAGCCGAGCCTTGCATGCACGGCCGCATCATCGTGATCGATTGCGGCTCGATGGTCGTCCGGATCGAGAAGCGCAATGGTTGAGCTGGTTTCAGTCAATCCATAGGCGTTGGTGAAGTTGATGCCGGGGAACAACTTCAATGCTCGCTCTATCACCGGCACTGGCATCTTGCCGCCGCCGTAAGCAATGGAGTTCAGTGTAGAAAAGGTTTTGGGATCAAGTTTGGCCGTATCGATTTCCTCGATAATTCGAGTCAGCATCGTAGGAACGACAAATGCGCTGGTAACACTTTCTTCAGCGACCAGGCGTAGCCATTCGCGGGCACTGAAGTCAGGTAATTGCACTATCTGTCGGCACGCATAGATATTACTCATCACCGCCGAAATACCGGCGATATGGTAGGGCGGCACTGATACCAATGCTGCCTCGTCCTCAAGGCCGCCCATAAACTCAACCGAGCCCAGTATGTAAGACACCAGGTGTTCATGTCTTAGCAGCGCAGCTTTGGGTATGCCTGTAGTGCCGCTGGTAAATAGTTGCACGGCGACAGCTGCCGGGTCTTCATTCCAGGTAACGTCCATCTCTTCGCCGGTCAATACGTCATGAAGAAAGTCGGCAGAATCCTGAACGATCCAATCGTCAAAATCGTAGGCTTCATCCCGTGTGCCTGATATCAGGTAGGCCGGACTGATGCGCTCAAACAAAGGCACGAGCTGTTCTTCACTCAGACGATAGTTGAGTGGCACATAGGGCACGCCCGCGATAGCGGCACCCATTAGGGCGATCGGCGCCGCCGGGCTCGATGTGTCAAGCATGGAAACGAATTTGCAATTTGCGGTGGAAAAATGAAAAGCCGCACGCTTTGCCGCACCGAACAGCTGTGCGTAGGTATAGTGCTTACCATGATGGCTCAGAGCTCGACGGTCTGGGCAGGCTTCCGCTGCCATCTGCAGGAATAGCGCGATGTTCATGTAGGTGTTGCTCCAGAAATTGACTAGTCGGAGGAGGGCAGCTTCTTGGTGTCTTTGGTCATGAGCTCTTCATCATTGCAGTACAGCGAACCCTCACCGGTTTTAACGCAGAGCACTTCTATGGTTTCCTCAGCGTTAATGTAGCGTTTGCCAATGACACAGCCATTCATCCTGTCGGCATTTCCCTCGACTGGATCTGTTGACTCATCAAGCGAAACGCCGCCGCAGGTGAGCTCGTCGCTGGCACCTGCTTTTATGATCATGAATTCTGCGTCGCAAACGGCACTTTTTAATCTGGTTCCCGGTTTTAGCATGTTGTTCTCTTCTGATATCAGTTAGGCGAAGGCAATAGTAAATTAATCTGGCTGTCCAGGCACGACCACATTCTGCCGTGGTCGCACCTGGTCTAAAAGAAGGTAGCCCGCGTGTGTGAAACCTAGCCCGTGGGCATCTTGATGACGGGGGCAGGGCAACCTTTGGGTGGCGGCTTTGGCGCCTGACGGGCAATTGCCCCCACTAACTCCAGAAACACACCATCAGGGTCGATGGCATGGACAATACCAAACTCATCTTCGCCCGTGCCGGAGCAACAGGGAGCTATCTCTGAGAGAAATTCAACGCCCTGGTCTTCTAATATCTTCACCGCACGATCCAGATCAGCAACCAGCAATGCAATTCGGTTTATTCCAATATGATTGATGGGTGGTGGGTAAGAAGGTTCGGGATTGAACGGCTCGATCCATTGAATTAATCGCAAAACGTGGTGGTCGCCACGTCCCAGTGATATATCTGCTCCCCTGCGTTTAAACGGTTTATCGAGCCCATAGGCTTGCGCTTCCTCGATGGACCCCGTTTCTGTTACAGGTTTGGTGTCTGTGTAACCAAGTGCACGGTAAAATTCCAGGGACTTGTCGAGATCGCTCACGTTAACACCGATATACGGCATGGCGATTAGATGCATGTTGGCATCCGCATCGCCGTGAGGCGGCGCAGTTTCCATGAGCTTGTATAGTACGCCCTCCAGATCTCGGAAAAATACAAACTGATCGCCTGGAATACCGTAGGGCTCAGAGAGAAATTCTACGCCCTCTGATTTCATAAAGGCGACGTCACTGGCAAGGTTGGTTGTCAGAAGTGCCGCGTAGGCCATACCCAGATGATTAGGCTTCTCATAGGGTGGTTCATCGTTGAAAGGGATTTTGAACTGCAACAAGTCAATGTTGGAAGTATTAAGGCTGCCTGGTAGTGCGATGACCTCACCCGCCACCAGTTCGTATTGGCATATGTCGAACATCCCGAGGGCTCGCGCCATCGTGTGGGTGTTAGTCAAGGGAAAACCACCCTGTCCTCCGGTGTAACCCAGCTTTCTATAGAAAGCCCGGGCTTTGTCAAAGTCTTTAGTATGAGTAGCGAAGTGGATCCGCGACAGCAATCCGATATCGTCTTCTGCTAAACCTTTAACCATTGCGCTGAAGTCAGGCATTTGCAGGGGCGAGGGTTCCTCGGATTCCGGAGCCGCCGTGGATGAAACGGCAAAGGAGATCAGCGCCAGAATTGCGATTGTTTTTATTATTAATGTTCTCAAGATTATTCCTCTGTATTTGTTTTTTCGGGATATTGTGGCCATCACTCTTAGCTGACGACGCCATCCCCCATCATCTTCTCGATGCGATCTTCACCAATCGAAAATGACGTCAACACCTGGCGGGTATGTTGTCCGTGATCAGGGCTGGGGGACCCGGGTTCCAGTGCTTCACCGCCAAATCGCGGAGGTGCTTTAACCACTCGCATTGAACCCATTAGGGGGTGGTCAATAACATCAATGGAGTCATTCGCCTTTAACTGCTCCTGGGCCAGCACCTCATCCTTGTCGAGACAACGGGCGCAAGGTACGTCCGCTTCGGCCATTTTTGCGATCACTTCTTCGGTGGTGTACTTCAGGTATTCGTCGGCAACCAGTGCCTTGTACACATCAAGGTTGGCAAGCAATTTCTCCATGTCGTTAAAACGCTCGTCGGCTAATAGATGTTCCAACCCCATGGCGATGAGTGAGCGCATCTGTTGGTCAGCTGTACCGGCGGAAATAGTGACAGCGCCGTCTTTAGTCACGATCAGGTCATACAAAAGATCGATAAGCAAAGGCTGCGGCGCAACATCTCCATCCAGCAACGTATGGTTCTGAAAGCCATCAGGGAAGATGAAAAATAGCCCAGCATCCAGCATCGATAGGTCAATGTGCTGGCCTTCGCCTGTCTTCTCGCGAAAATAAAGTGCGCTGGTGACTGCCTGGCAAGCGGTATATGCGGTGATTTTGTCGCAAATCAGTGTGCGAAAAAAAGCCGGTTCTTCTTTGCCCTGGGTCGCCGTGATGCCGGACTGAGCCTGAATGATGGGGTCGTACGCCGGTGAGCTGCTCTTCGGACCTGTGTTACCGAAGCCTGAAATGGCGGTATATATTAATCGAGGGTTGAGCGCTCGCAACGTATCACTTCCCAGGCCTAGCTTATCCATGACACCCGGCCTGAAGTTATGAATAACCACATCTACCTCGGGTATCATTTCGCGAATCAGTGCCTGGCCTGCTTCTGTTTTGATATCGACACGAATGGCTTCTTTGCCGCGATTACAGTTAGCGAATAAAGAGGAAATACCACCCTTGGTTACACCAATGTAACGCATTGGGTCGCCGACGTTTGTTGGCTCGACCTTGATTACGCGGGCACCCTGCTCACACATTTGCATTGCGGCAAATGATGCGGTGATCATGGTGGAAAACTCCAGGATGGTAACGCCTTCAAGTGGCTTCATATTCGTTCCTTAATGATTGTGGGTTCGCGCACGGAATCCAACTGACAGTGTTAGATCTACGCCAACTTGTTGATTTAGATAACTTAACACGATTCCAATGGTTGGTGGCGCTCTGTTTAATTTGGTTTGTTCTCTAATCCGGATTTGTCAAAGACTTTACTCAGAAAACATATCCTCCAGCAGGTAGTTTATCGTTTTGTTTATAAATGTGTCATGGGTTATGCCGCAAGCGCTGGCGTTTCTGAGACAATGAATCTAATCGGGCAACTAGTCTTGATGTTGGACGTTGATCCTTAAGACAACACATTCCTGGATTCTTGAGATTGAGTGTCCTGGCAGAATATTGAGATATCCACATATGACGAATGAACAGCCTAACAACCCCTTGCATGGTCTCTCGCTGGAGAAAGTAGTAACCAGACTTTTTGAGCACTTTGGCTGGGATGGGTTGGCAGAGAGAATTAAGG
>JABBBA010000021.1:10458-11309 GCA_018607685.1 K189A clade bacterium
GAATTAAGGTTAACTGTTTTATCAGCGACCCCTCGATAAAGTCGTCTCTAAAGTTCCTTCGTAAAACGCCGTGGGCGAGGGACAAGGTAGAGGCGCTGTATGTTGCTACCTTTGTTGAGCCGAACGCTAGCAGGCATACCCCCGGTAGTTAATCCTGCAGTCGATATGCCCTTGCGGCTGTGCCGCGAAAGACAGAGGCCTTCTCGTCTTCTGAAAGCCCTGCTTTGGCAGCGATTCTTTTAAACAGATTCCAGAGCGTCCGATAGGAAACACATTCCCTGTCGACTGGAAAATTACTCTCAAACATACAGCGGTCAGGTCCAAAAGCTTCGATTGCGGCGATGTAGTATGGATAGAGAAGATCACATAACGCCTCGGAGCCTAGCGGTGCATCTTGTCTATGCATGTGAAAGGAAGGTTCCCAGTCGCCTGCCCGCATCTGGGCACCACCGAGTTTCATGACGGTATTGGGGCTTGCCGCAACGATATCGATACATTCTCGCCATCGCGCGAATGTTTCTGCATTAGCTTCGGGGTCAACGGTACCACCGAAGTGATTGACGATGACGGGCACGTCGGGATGGGCAGCGGCCAATCTGGCGAGCGTCGGTAGACGTTCGAAGTCTGGCGAATAGTGATCGAATGAGAGATTGTATTTCCCCAGCAGGGCAAAGCCATCAAGATAGGTCTGGTTAAGGTCAGATGGGAAGGCGGTACGAATCCCTCGAAAATTTGGTGAAGCGGCAAGGTGGGCTTCAAGTACTGGTTCTGCGCGGGCGCCTAGTCTCAGGTCCGCAGAGCCGAAAATACCGGTACACAGTCGCGTCGAACCATATGTCCCCGAGCGGCTC
>JABBBA010000003.1 GCA_018607685.1 K189A clade bacterium
CCTTATGACCTCAGGCTTTCCGCTGAACGGACATGCACATGGTCGATGAAAAAAGACCTCCTGGTTATCGCTTAAAGGGTCGAGGACATATCGACTGGCGAACAACCCAGGGAACTAGAACTCAAGTATAGCCGTTCGAAGGGCCGACCAGAACAGTGTTTTAGCTTTTTGCTCTCAGTCGGGTCAGGGCGGAGTCGACCTTATTGTGTAGATTCTGGATTTCATCCTGTTGGTCGGTGAGCCTGGAAGAAATCTCGTTCTGTTTGGAGTCCAGTTGGGTGGCCTTTTCGGACTGCGCTAACAGGTCATTGGTCAGGTTCAGCGCAGCCATCACGGCCAGGCGGTCAAGACCAAATACATTTGAGTTCTCTTTCATCTCGCGCATTTTTTGATCCAGGAACTGCGCAGATTGCTGTAGGGCAGCCACTTCGCTCTCCTCACAGCTGACCTGATAGTCCTTATCGAGTATTGATACTCGTACCGTTTTTGATTCTGACATCGGTTTAGTCCTGTTCCAGAGACTTCAGGCGCATAATCATCGCCTCGATTTTGGCCTTGGCCATTTCGTTTTTCTCAAGCAGGCGGGTTCTTTCCTGCATCCAGTTCTCACGATCGGTTTCCATTGATCCCTGTTTACTTTCCAGCTCATCACAAAAAGCGATCAGCTCGTCGATCCGTTTCTCAAGGGTGTTGATATCCACACCGGCACTCTACTTAAAGGTTAATTGGGAACTATAAAGCGGGTCAATCGTGTTGTTCAAGCTGAGTTGGAGTAAAATCGCCATTCTGTTGAAGTATGTTTACCACAGGGTCAGAAACCGAGGCTGATTGATATGACTGTATTTGAGCACTTCCGGGACGAATTGTCCCGGGCGAGCGTTGATCTTCACCCCTCCGAGCTGCATGGGATGCTTATTGGGTACCTGTGCGCGGTGAAGGATAAATCCGGGCCGGCGCAGCGCGGGTCCCTTTTTGAGGTCTGGATGGACGGCGAGGTGCCGACTTCTATCGCGAAAATCCTTGAGGAAACCTATAAGCAAAGCCTGGACAGTCTGGGCGAATTTTCCGATTTTGATTTCAGCCTGATGATTCCCGGTGACGCCGAGGTGATTACCGAGCGAGCAGAATCGGTGTCTCTGTGGTGTAGTGGTTTCCTTTCAGGCTTTGGTGAATCCGGTCGTCAGCTCGACGCAGACGATGCTTCAGATGTTAAGGAAGCCCTTCAGGATATGGGTCGAATTGCGGCCATGTCCGAAGAAGTACCTGAGGGAGAAGAGAATGAGGCGGATTTGAACGAGATCATAGAGTTCGTTCGGATTAGTACATTACTTATCTTCGCGGAAACAGATTCGAAAGGAGCCCACTAAAGTTGCCGAGAAAGAGGAAGGCGCGCAGGGAGATTGCGCCAGCAGAATATGTCAGAAGGCGACGGGAGCTGTCAGCGCTCATGGATGAAAACAGTATCGCCATTGTCCCCGGCGCAAGCCCAAAGATTCGAAATAGTGATGTGCAATACCAGTTTCGCCAGGATAGTGATTTTCTTTATCTGACCGGGTTCGATGAACCGGATGCGGTATTTGTGCTGATTCCTGGTAGAGAGCACGGTGAGGCGCTACTTTTTTGTCGCGAACGGGACAATGAACACGAACGATGGCATGGCGATATCACCGGGCCCGAGCGTGCAATGCAGCTTTTTGGGATGGATGACGCTTTTCCTATTTCAGATATTGATGACATTCTGCCGGGCCTGATTGAAGGCAGGTCGAAGCTCTATTACGCAATGGGCGTAGAGAGGGATTTCGACAATCAGGTGATCGATTGGGTTAAGAAGATTTCTCAAAGTGATCATCTTGGTGCGGAGCCTCCGGGAGAGTTTGTTCAACTCGATCATTACCTGCATGAACTCCGGCTATACAAAAGCGCCGCCGAGATAGAGCTGATGAAGCTGGCGGCCGATGCGACCGTAAAGGGTCATTGCCGGATTATGCAGAAAACGCAGCCCGGTATGATGGAATACGAGCTGGAAGCTGAGCTGATTCATGAATTTTCCATCAACGGTGCACGCCATTGTGCGTATCCCGCGATCGTTGGAGGCGGGGCGAACGCCTGCGTGCTGCATTATGTCTCCAACAGTCAGGTCCTGGCCGATGGTGACCTTGTGCTTGTAGATGCAGGTGGTGAATACGAGGGCTATGCCTGTGATTTGACGCGTACGTTTCCAGTCAATGGCCGGTTTTCAGAAACCCAGGCAAGGGTTTATGAAGTGGTTTTCCGAGCACAGGAGGCAGCCATTGCCATGGTGAAACCGGGTAATACCTGGAATGATCCGCATGAGGCGGCGATCAGGGAGTTGACCGAGGGCCTCATCACTCTCGGTGTATTGTCAGGCCACCTTGATGATCTCATTGATGAGGAAGCCTATTTACCTTACTGCATGACCAAAACCGGGCACTGGCTTGGGTTGGATGTTCATGACGTTGGCGACTACCAGGTGAATGGCCAATGGCGGGTCTTCGAGGAGGGCATGGTGACAACCGTTGAGCCGGGCATTTATTTCAATGAAAACATGATGGAAATACCAGAGGAATATCGTGGAATAGGCATCAGGATAGAAGATGATGTGCTTGTTACGAAATCAGGAAACGAGGTGTTGACGGACCAGGTGCCGCGTACGGTGGATGAAATTGAAACACTTATGGAGACTGTCAATGCCTGAGGTGGTCATCATAGGTGCCGGTTTCATAGGAATGTCTTTTGCGCTAGCTGCTCACGGGCAGGGTTTTGACGTAGAGGTCTATGACAAGGCAGCGGCGCCGGTTTTACCTGAAACAGAAACCTCACAGGTGATAGCCGTTAATCCTTCCTCCGCGGAGTTTCTTGAGGAAATCGGCGTCTGGAACCGAATCCCGGACAGGTTTGTCACACGATATGATCAGATGTCGGTATTTGATGGTCAGGGAACCGGGTCTATCGCTTTTACCGCAGAGGAAGGCGGACTGCCGTGTCTAGGGTATATCGTTGATCAGGTTGCACTCCGGGTAGCGATGACCGAGTGCGCGTTAGGTCAGGGCCTTAAGGTGAACTGGACAAAGACGGCTGACATTGATGGGCTTGAAAGGGACCTGTTAGTAGCGGCCGATGGTGCTCACTCCGCCACCCGGGAAAAGCTTGGCCTGAAGAAGATGGGCTATTCATATGACCAGAGTGCCACAGTCTGTGTTGCACAATTTGGTCAGGAGTCTAGCGAGGAGGAAAGAAAACAGGCATATCAATGGTTTCGTGAAACAGGACCACTCGCACTGTTACCTCTCAGTGACCGGGGTAAATTTGCGGTGGTATGGTCGAGCAGCGAGGATATGGCTTCCATAGATGAAACCGCCTTTATTTCAGCTCTGGAAGCGTCGACGGAGGATAAGCTTGGCCCTGTACTCGGTGTGTCACCGCGACATAGTTTTCCGTTGATACAGCAGCAGGCCTGGCGATATGTGGCTGAAGGAGCGGTGCTGCTGGGTGATGCGGCACATGCCATTCACCCTCTGGCGGGCCAGGGCGCTAATCTGGGTTTCGCTGATGCGAGCTGTCTGATTACCGAACTCTGCGCTGCAAGGCTTGAAGGTAGAGGGATTGGTGACCTGGGTGTCCTAAAACGCTACGAGCAACAACGTAAAAGAGAGAACCATCTCGCTGGATTGGCGATGGAAGGCTTCCATCGATTGTTTACATCTGATTCGGGCCTTGTTGGCCTGTTTCGTAGCCGCGGATTACGTTTAGTGAATGAAAATAAAACACTAAAGCGGCTCGCAATTAGTGTGGCGGCGGGTCGAGTCTAGTAGAATACGCGGCTTTGCAATTCTGACTTTCTCATGGGTAAGAAAACCCCGCTATTCGAAAAGCACGAATCCCTTGGCGCCAAAATAGTCGATTTCGGTGGCTGGGATATGCCTATCCATTACGGATCTCAAATTGAAGAACACCATGCGGTCAGACGGGACGCCGGTGTATTTGATGTTTCACATATGACAGTTGTTGAGCTGCATGGGGCGGATGCACTACCGTATCTGGGTCGGTTGCTGGCCAATGACATAGGGCGCGTGAAAAACCCCGGGCAGGCGATGTACTCGGCAATGCTGAACGAGACCGGTGGCGTTCTGGATGACCTTATTGTTTATGCAACGGGAGATCCCTATCTGGTGGTGGTGAACTGTGCTACCCGGGAAAAGGACCTCGCGTGGATGCGCCGTGTGGCCGAGGCTTACAGGTGTGAAGTTGTTGAGCGGCCTGAATTTGCAATTTTGGCGATTCAGGGACCAGAGGCTATTGGCAAAGTGAAATCGATCCTTGGCACAGAGCAGGCTGCCCTTATTGAAGGCTTGAAAGCCTTTCAGGGTGGATGGTGCGATGGATGGTTTATCGCGCGTACCGGTTACACCGGCGAAAAAGGTCTCGAGATCATTTTGCCTGAAGACCAGGCCGAGTCTTTTTGGGACAGTCTTCTTGAGGCGGGCGTCAGGCCCATTGGCCTGGGCGCGCGGGATACGTTGCGGCTTGAAGCAGGCATGAACCTTTACGGCAACGATATGGATGAATCCGTCACACCATTAGAATCGAACATGGAAAGCACGGTATTTCTTGAGGGTCGCGATTTTATCGGTGCTGATGCCCTTAGGAAGCAGACGAATCATGATGAGCTTGTTGGCCTGGTGATGGCCGGCAAGGGTATTTTGCGTGCACATTATCCTGTTTTCAGTGAGGGGACCCCGGTAGGAGAGATTACCTCAGGCGCTTTTTCGCCAACCCTTGAAAAGTCTATTGCGCTGGCACGGGTTTCTGCAACATCATCAAATATGACCGTTGAGATTCGGGGCAAGATGCAGGCAGTTGAATGCGTCACCCCACCTTTTGTTCGAAACGGCAAACAAGTTTACAAACAAGTTTACAACCTATGAAAAACCTAGATTGATAAAGCTGGAGAAATACTATGGCGGACTTCCCTACAGAGTTGCGGTACCTGAAAAGTCACGAGTGGGCGAAACAGGACGGTGATCTCATTGTTGTGGGTATTTCGGATCACGCTCAGGATGCGTTGGGTGATGTGGTCTATGTGGAACTGCCTGAGGTTGGTGCGGAGTGTCAGGCCGGTGACGAGATAGCGGTGGTTGAATCCGTGAAAGCAGCGTCAGACATCTACGCACCGCTTGGAGGCACTGTCGTTGAAGTTAACGCCAAACTTGAGGACTCCCCCGAACTGGTTAACGAAGCGCCCTATGCCGATGGCTGGTTCTTCAAGATAAAGGCCTCGGATCCCGCGGCTGTCGAAAGTCTTCTCTCCGCTGAGCAATACCAGGCGCTTTGCGAGGCGGAAGAACACTAACCCTGGCGGCATGCCATACTTAACCTGAGTCCCCCTAGGAACCGAAAATGCCATTTGTCCCGCATACCCCGAATGATCAGCGAATCATGCTCGCGTCGATTGGGGTTACTTCCGTTGAAGCACTTTTTGATGAGATTCCCCAGGCGCTTAGATCCGGTGAGTTGAAACAAACGCCGTCTGGCATTAGCGAGATGGCGCTGCTTCGTACAATGAATGAGCGGGCACGCCTCGATGAGGTGCATCTGTCGTTTATTGGTGCTGGTGCTTATGAGCATCATATTCCCGCTGCAGTCTGGGACCTTGTTGGGCGGGGCGAGTTTATGACTGCGTATACCCCGTACCAGGCGGAGGCCAGCCAGGGGACGCTGCAACTGATCTATGAATTCCAGACGATGATGACTCGCCTGCTTCAGATGGAGGTGGCCAATGCTTCTGTCTATGACGGAGCAACTGCACTGGCGGAAGCTATCCTGATGGCGATTCGTGCCAATAAGAAGAGCAAGTCGCGACGGGTGCTGGTGGCGGGTGATATTAATCCGGCGTATATAGAAACCTGTAGGGTGATTGTCCGTAATCAGGGGATCGAACTGGATACCCTGGGTTTTGATGAAGACACCGGTGTGGTCAGCCCGGCGGATGACCCGGGAGAATTTGCTGCCCTGGTGGTTAGTTATCCCAATTACTTTGGCGGTTTGCCCGATGTCGATACGATGACTGATTGGTGCCATGAAAATGGTGCGCTAATGGTTGCCGTCGTTAACCCGACCGCAATGGCGTTGCTGAAACCTCCTGGCGAATGGGGCAAAGAAGGCGCCGATATCGCCGTTGGTGAAGGCCAGCCACTGGGGATTCCCGTCTCATCCGGCGGCCCTTATCTGGGTTTCATGTGTTGTAAACAGGCAATTGTTCGGCAGATGCCCGGCAGAATCATTGGAAGAACCAGTGACGTGGATGGCAACGATGGATTCGCCCTGACACTTCAGGCGCGAGAGCAACATATCAGGCGAGCCAAGGCGACCTCTAACATCTGCACCAATCAGGGATTGCTCGTCACGGCTGCAACGATTTACCTCAGTCTGTTAGGCGATGTGGGGCTGAAGTCTGTAGCGATTCAATCCCATGAGGGCTTAACGCGGCTGCTGGGGAACCTTGAATCAACCGGAAAGGTAAAGGCCAGATTCACCGGACCCTGTTTTCATGAGGCGGTGATAGAACTGCCGATACCAGCAAATGAAGTGTTACCGCTTATGGCCGAGCAGGGAATTCTGGGTGGTTACGATCTTGGTTTGTCGTTTCCAACTCTGGAAAATTGTTTGCTGGTTAATGTGACGGAAACAAAAACCGGGCAGGACCTGGAGCTTTACGCGACCACGCTCTTGAGCGTACTGGAGGCAAAGGGATGCTGATTTACGATTTATCCAGCGAAGGCCGGGTTGCCCCGGCGCAGTTTGAGCGGCGCGATAGTGATCCCGCCGGGCTACCTGTTGAACATATTCGAAAAGGGGCGATAGGGTTGCCTGAGGTTTCTGAGCTTCAGGTAGTCAGGCATTTCACCAATCTTTCGAAAAAGAATTTTTCGATTGATGGTCAGTTCTACCCGCTGGGGTCGTGCACAATGAAATACAATCCAAGGGGCGCGCACAAGGCCGCGAGCATCCCTGGTTTTCTTGCTCGTCATCCACTGGCGCCTGAAGCCCAGTCACAGGGTTACCTGGCTTGTCTTTATGACCTTCAGGAGTATCTCAAGGACGTCACCGGCATGAAGGCTGTATCTTTGACCCCCATGGCTGGAGCCCAGGGAGAGTTTGCGGGTGTAGCGATGATTCGTGCCTATCACGAAAAACGTGGAGATCTTGAGCGAACAGAAATTCTGGTGCCGACGGCTGCGCATGGTACAAACCCGGCGACAGCCGTCATGTGCGGCTATAAAGTCCGGGAAATCGCCGTAACAGCAGACGGTGACGTGGACCTGGATGCGCTAAAGGCGGCGGTGGGACCGCAAACGGCAGGTCTGATGATGACGAATCCTTCGACCTGTGGCGTGTTCGAGCGAAAAGTTCAGGAGATAGCCCAGGTTGTGCATGCCGCGGGCGGGCTGCTCTATTATGACGGAGCCAACCTCAATGCAATCCTTGGCAAGGTCAAGCCCGGGGATATGGGGTTTGATGTGTTGCATATGAATCTTCATAAAACCTTTGCAACACCCCACGGTGGTGGCGGTCCGGGCGCAGGTCCGGTTGGTGTGGGTGAGCGTCTGGTGCCATTTATTCCGACGCCTATCGTCGGCAGGGAAGACTCAACATTTAGGTGGTTGACCAGTGCCGATATCCCGGACTCCATTGGTCGTTTGTCCACCTTTATGGGTAATGCAGGCATCCTGCTGCGTGCCTATGCTTACGCGAGATTGCTCGGCAGGGAAGGCATGCACCGGGTGGGAGAGTTTGCGACGCTAAATGCAAACTATATGGCGCGTGAGCTGGAGAAAGCCGGGTTTACCCTGGCGTATCCAGAACGCCGTGCTACCCATGAGTTCATCGTGACCTTGTCAGAGGAAGCGAAGGAGCTTGGCGTGACTGCGATGGACGTCGCGAAGCGTCTGCTGGACTATGGTTACCATGCCCCAACAACCTACTTCCCATTGTTGATACCGGAATGTTTGCTAATCGAGCCAACAGAAACGGAAACCAGGGAAGAGATTGACGGATTCGTCGCGGCGATGGCCTCGATTCTGGAAGAAGCGAGAACCAACCCTGAGCTGGTCACGAGCGCGCCACATACCATGCCGGTCAAAAGGCTGGATGACGTCAAAGCTGCAAGAGAACTGGATCTAGCCCTCGGCCGGTAGCATCGTTATAAAATCTCCCAGTTGTTGCGACAGGGAGGCAATCAACAACACCAGGCGGGAAGACGCTGCTTCATCAGGCTGGCCCCGAGGCGGCAGCAGGGTGTGTGCTTCCAGCAACGTTTCATTGAATGTCTGCGCGCTTTCTGGATTCAGGTTGATGAGGAAGTGATTCAGGTCGACGGGTTCTTCCAACAATTCTGCTATGGCGCCCAGCTGTGTTCTGACATTCTGGCTTGACCAGTCGCTGTAAGGACTATGCTCTCCCAGAAGGTTAAATTCCGAGAACACCCGCTGCAGCCGCCGCTGTATTTTTAGCAACAATTGGGAATAGGAACCCTGGTTGACTTCGGGTCCTGTCTCCTGGGCTCGAACAAGGGAGGCGATATCCGTTTGCAGAAGCTCTGCAACGCGTTGAACTAATCGTTGGCGTTTCCGAAAATTGGGCGCACCTTTTGCAAAGTCTTCCATGGTTCGATCGAACGCATAGTACTCAAGCACATGAAACCCGAGTGCAACCTCGGATTCATCCGTAATCTGGTGTTGCTCCTCGAGAGAGGTAGGGGTGATCTCCAGTGTATCGTCACTCACGATGCCGGAGCCTGGATAGTTGGGCAGGGAATCCAGAAAACCTGCCTCTATGGGCCATGCGTCAATTCTTTGAAAATTGTCAGGTGAATACAGGATACTGGCACCGAGAAAGCTGTCGTGTGCTGAGATCCAGGCGGATCGCCAGGTTGATCTGCTTTCAATGGTTGGTGACCGAAGAAACAATCCGGTTGCCTCGTTTAGTTGCTCCATTGCGCGGACCATGGGCTCGATCTTGCTTTGTTGCCATGACGCTATCGCCATTTCCAGTTGGATGGGATCCTGTATCTGTTTGTCTGTTTCCCGCCGTTCAGCACAACCAGTGAAGAGCAGTGAACCGATCAGCGCCCCAATTACCCCTAGTCGCGAAGACTGATGATAGGCCACTGATTTTCCTCCGCTTCTTTTCTGAGTATGGGGTCAGGGTCAACTGCTACGGGGTGATCCACCAGGCGCAGCAAAGGAAGATCATTGTGGGAATCCGAATAGAAAGAACTGCCCTCCAGAGAATCCTGCCGATCAGCCAGCCATTGTTCCAGACGGGTAACTTTTCCTGCTGCAAAGCTTGGCACCCCGACAATCTCGCCCGTATAGCGATTTGAGACGATCTCCGGATCAGGCGCGATCAATGTATCAATGCCGAATTCATCGACGATGGGGCGCGTGACGAACTCGATCGTGGAAGTAATGACCAGAAGGGTGTCGCCCTGCTCGCGATGTTTGTTCACGAGATCCAGTGCCTTATCCAGAATAATGGGCCGGATGCGCTGGGTGACGAACTCTGATCGAAATTGATGGAGCTCTTCGATTGAGTACCGCGTGAGGATTGAGCAGGAAAATTGCAGGTATTCATCAATATCCAGCTGACCCGCTTTGTATTGTTCGTAAAAGTCATCGTTTTTCTTTTTGTGTTTTTCTGCGTCAACAAGCCCCTTGTCGACCACAAACTGGCCCCACTCATGATCGCTGTCAGCAGCGATGAGTGTTTCATCGAGGTCAAAAATTGCTAGTGGCATGAGTTGGTCCGGTCTTGAAAGTGTGCAGTGTAGCTTGTCCTGCTGGTTTGCTGAATGTCTGGGATTCAAGCACAATGATTTT
The DNA here is from genome assembly GCA_018607685.1 of K189A clade bacterium. Classification (GTDB taxonomy): domain Bacteria; phylum Pseudomonadota; class Gammaproteobacteria; order Pseudomonadales; family Azotimanducaceae; genus UBA9659. Next base: position 9,900 of record JABBBA010000003.1, read on the forward strand.
TGATCGTTTTATGGGGTTCGGGTAGTTGATTGATGAAGACGGGTATCGCCCCAATGTAGGGATTATTGTTGCCAATGATCACGGTCAGGTACTGTGGGCCCGCCGCGTAAGACAGGATGCCTGGCAATTCCCTCAGGGTGGGATCAAATCCCAGGAATCACCTGAAGAGGCGCTGTATCGAGAACTCGAGGAAGAGATTGGCCTTGAAGCCAACCAGGTCGAGATAGTAGGTACAACAAGAGGTTGGCTTCGATACAAGTTGCCACGAAGGCTGTTACGTTCGAATAATTCTTCATTCATTGGTCAGAAACAGAAATGGTTTCTGCTCAAAATGCTCGCCGAAGATGGTGCTGTCCAATTCGATAGATCGAACACGCCGGAATTCGATTTATGGGAATGGGTTAGTTACTGGTACCCTCTTGGACAGGTGGTGTCGTTTAAACAGGAAGTCTATCGTCGCGCCATGAAAGAATTAGCGCCCTGCTTATCAAAATGCTTTCCAAAATGAGAACCTCCTAGATGCTTGAAGCACTGCGCAGTGTCATTCAGGAAGTCAATCGTGCCGGTGATCTTGATGCTGTACTGAACATCATCGTTGAGCGGGTCAAAGACACAATGAACACGGAGGTGTGCAGTATCTACCTGCATGATGAGCATGATGAGCGGTTTGTGTTCATGGCAACCCGAGGACTAAATTCAGATGCCGTCGGTAAGGTTTCACTGGCGTTTGATGAGGGTCTGGTGGGGTATGTTGCGGAGCGGGCAGAACCACTTAACCTTGAGGATGCGCCCAGCCATCCACGAAACCGGTATATTGAGGAAGTGGGTGAAGAACCGTTCCATGCTTTTCTCGGGGTACCCATTATTCATCACCGCAAAGTGCTTGGGGTGCTCGTCGTTCAACAGACACAGACCCGCCGTTTTGATGAGAGTGAAGAAGCATTTCTGATTACCCTGTCGGCGCAACTGGCCGGTGTGATTGCCCATGCCGAGGCGACGGGATCGTTGATGTTGCGGGATGCGACCAGGAAAAAGGTTTCCACACGGTTTCGGGGAATGCAGGGAGCCGCAGGTGTAGCCATCGGTACCGCGATAGTGAGCTTTCCCGAAGCCGAGTTACATGACGTCCCTGACAAACAAATAGACGACGTTGCAACGGAAATTGGCTACTTCGAGTCTGCGATTGCTGCGACCCGAGATGAGATTTCTGCCATTGCCGCGAAGCTTGAGGACCGGCTGCAGCCTGAAGAACTTGCCCTGTTTGATGCCTACCTGCACATGCTGGACGACTCAGCGATCAGTGGTGAGGTTATTTCCCTTATTGGGAAGGGTGAATGGGCGCAAAG
>JABBBA010000394.1 GCA_018607685.1 K189A clade bacterium
CGACCTCAAGGCCAATGTAGCCGCCGCCGACGATGCAGATTTTTTTGGCGGTCTTCATTGCTTCGCGGATTCCGTCGACGTCATCTATTGTGCGCAGATAGTGGATACCACCAAGGTCACTTCCTGGGATGGTCAGTATTCTTGGCCGTGAACCGGTCGCGATCAGCAGTTTCTCGTACTCGTATGAGTCGCCCGAGCTGGTGGTGACTGATTTGGCAGACGTATCGATAGACTCCACACGGGTTCCGGTGTGAAGTGAAACATTCTGGTCTATATAGAACTTTTCCGGCCGTACCAGCACCCGATCCATTCCCAGTTCACCCGACAAATACGCTTTGGAAAGAGGTGGGCGTTGATAGGGCGGCTGTGTCTCGTCCCCTAAGATTGTGATTGAACCTTCGTACTTTTCCTGGCGAAGACTGGCAGCTGCCTGACCGGCGGCTTGTCCTGCTCCAATGATGACAATACCTGACATCTCAACTCCCTATATTCTTGAACGGCTATTCTACCGGAGGTTCCGTGATGCGGGTACCATGAGTTGGGTATAGTGATGCCTATGAAAAAACTCCTGATACTGTCCCCCTACGACGGATTTAGCCACGGATTCTGGCGTGAAGGCCTCGCTGGCTATCTAGCCGGTGAATTTGACGTTACCCAGTCCACCTTGCCACCACGGTTTTTCAGCTGGCGACAGAGAGGTAATTCACTCACTTTCGCCCAAAAACCGGAGCTACAACAGTCTTTCGACCTATTGGTCGCCACCTCGATGACTGACTTGTCGTCGCTTCGAGGGTTGAATCGACACTTGAGCCGCGTGCCCGCCATCGTCTATTTCCATGAAAACCAGTTTGCCTATCCAGGGGACAATACAGAGGGCCTGGTGGAACGCCAGTTGACCAGCATTTATACGGCGCTCAGTGCGGATCGGGTTTTCTTTAACAGTGACTTTAACCGATCCAGCTTCCTGGCTGGCGCTACAGAATTACTGGGCCGGATGCCGGATGGCGTTCCCTCGGGCATCGTTAACAGTATCGAGGCGATGTCCTCAATCGTTCCGGTGGCCCTCGATATTGATCCAGTCAAATCCTTAGGTTCCTCCGGAACCCGCCTGAAGATCGCCTGGAATCATCGTTGGGAGCACGACAAAGGTCCCGGCCGACTGAAGGATATTGTCACGGAGTTAATACGGCGGCAGGTGGACTTTGAACTAAGTCTTTTCGGGCAGCAGTTTTCCAGACGACCGGCGGAATTCGATGAAACGCTGGAGATGCTCCGAGTCTCTGGTAACGCGGGGGAGGTCGGCTTTGTTAAGAACCGCTCAGAGTATTTGGCCGCGTTATCTACGCATGACTTTGTTCTATCGACGGCTGATCAGGAATTTCAGGGCCTGGCAATACAGGAAGCCATGGCCAGCGGATGTGTTCCGGTTGTACCAGACGCCCTGAGTTATCCTGAATATGTACCCGATGAGTTTCGATACGGTAACGTGAATGAAGCTGTAGAGATTCTGCTGGGTCCGCGAGCCGCCAAACCACCATCACTGGACCGGTATGGCTGGTCAATGATCGGGCCGGAATGGACCGCCGCACTGCGGGGGCTTTTACCAGAATAGTTACCCCTAAGAAATGTCGCCTGGGAAATAGCCCGGTAGAGAGATAAGTCCAACATCATGTAGCCGGAAAATCGCTAGGCAGCGATGATCAGTCGAATGGCTTCCAGTCTGATCTGCGAACTTTTGATGGCTGATGTGAGTAAGCGAAGTCGTTCCTCGAGAAACTCGACTTCTTCCGGTCTGACATTGGGATTGACCTGCGCCAGTGCCTTTAACCGGTTGACCTCGTTACCCAGGTGACTGCTCATTGAATTCAGTGCGTCGGTTTTGATTGGCTCAAACTTTACCTGTGCGATGTCATTCGCTGCGGCTAGCAGTTTCTTGATGCCAGCTTCCTGTTGAATCACGATTTTGCCAATGGTTTCCGTCGGCACCTTCAGATTGTCGTCCCAGTCGCTGAAAGGGATTTGTGCAGATGCATCCTGCCGCTCCGGGGTAATCAGTGATCGCACCAATGCGGGAGATAGATATTGATTGGCGTTGAGCGCCAATGGTGCCACACACTCAATCTGGTGCAGTGTCTCGACCAACATCGTGCCTGTCTTGATTCCTTCGAGTTTTACAACGACCACCGCGCTGTTCCCGGTAACGTCACTTGCCACCAGGTCCAGAGCCTGCTCGACCAGCGGGTTTTCCCATGTCAGGAACAACAGGTCTTCCCTTGCCAGTGCGGTGTCTCGGTCGAATGTATAGCTTGTACCTTCTTCTGGTAGCTCCGGGTAGCGGAACCTGTCCTGGGTCTCTGCGCTGACCGAGCTATGCCGGACCATGCTTTCTGTTGGTTTAACCAGAAAGGTTGTTTCAGAGAGGAGCTCGGATTCCAGGCCGAAAATATCAAACGACTGTTCCATGTATTTTTCGAGAGCGCCGTCGGTTTCTGTCTGCGAAACCTGAGCGAGTAGTCTCGTCGAGACCTCCGGTCGGTGGGAGTTTCTCTCTAACAACTGATCCCGGCCAGATCGTAGTTGTTCCAGCCGCGTATCGCTCTCGGTTCGTGCAATGTTGACGAGCTCATCCGGATCGGTATCCGCTGGCAGGTTGTCAAAAACGATCTGGGCCGCGGCGTTGGGTTTCTCAAAGATTGAAAACCCTTCATTGAATATCCGCAGCAGCATTGCCTGGTCAGTGCCATCTGCAAACGGTACGTGTATGACCACATCCTGAGTTTGGCCAATCCTGTCGAGGCGTCCAATTCGCTGTTCCAGAAGGTCGGGGTTATTGGGAAGGTCATACATCACGAGTTGATGAGCGAACTGGAAGTTGCGACCCTCACTACCTATCTCAGAACAGACCAGTACCTGGGCACCGCGATCCGAGTCAGCAAAGTAGTTGGCAGCCCGGTCCCGGGCAACGAGATCCAGGCCTTCATGGAAGGCAACGGATCTGATAGTTGTTTTGTCCCGCAGGTACTTATCCAGCGCGATGGCGGTTTCTGCGCGGCTGCAGATGATCAGGTGTTTGTCTTCAGATAGCTTCAGCAGGTCTGCTAACCATCCTATTCTTGCGTCTTTACTGTTCCAGGCGGCGGCATTATCTTTGGGGAACTGGTTCGCAGGTAGTTCATAGGATTTAAGAATACGCTTTCGAAAACCTTCAACTGATTCCCGCACGTTTCTGAACAATACCCGTCCGGTGCCATGTCGGTCGAGTAACGCGGACAGTAGCTCGTCGTCGTTCTCCGGGGCATGTTCGCCGAGTCTTCCCCTGACTTTTTCGGTTGCACCTTTCTCGTTGTTGAGGACACCGTTTACAAGGTCCGCAACACTTTCATATTGCATCTCTTCCTCGAGGAAGTCCTCATAACTATGGTAGCGGGATGGGTCCAGCAGCCTAAGGCGACTGAAATGACCGAGGCGACCGAGCTGTTCGGGTGTGGCTGTCAGCAGGAGTAGTCCCTTGGCGACCTGGCTGAGTTGTTCTACTGCGGTGTAATCTTCACCCGGTTGTCCATCCTGCCATTCCAGGTGGTGTGCCTCGTCAATGACAACAAGATCCCAGTCTGCTGATGCTGCCTGTTCAAGTCGGCGAGGGTTGTCCAGGAAAAGGTCCAGGGAACAAAGGACCAGTTGCTGGGCATCGAATGGATTGTCGAGATCCGGAATGTCATGTTCGTCCTCCGGGCGATTGTCGGCCTCGATGTCGAGACAGCGTTCTTCGTCCAGCAGCGTAAACTGCAGATTGAAACGCCTGATCATTTCCACAAACCATTGAAATTTCAGCGCGGGGGGCACAATGATCATGATCCGGCTTGAGCGTCCCGTCATGAGTTGCTCGTGAATGATCAGTCCGGCCTCAATGGTTTTTCCAAGGCCAACCTCGTCCGCCAGCAGTACTCTCGGTGCATAACGCGTTGCGACTTCCTGGGCTATAAAGAACTGGTGTGGGATCAAGGACACGCGCGGCCCCAGAAGTCCCTTAACCGGGGATGTTGCCAGGCGAGCACGGTGTTGTAGGGTCTGGTAACGGAGGTTGAACCAACGGTTATCGTCAATCTGAAGTGTGAATAGCCGTTCTTCGGGTTTACTGAAGGTTACATTCGGGTCCAAATCGGTTTCGATGATCGCCGTGGAAGTACCCTGATACTCGCTGTGGTACACCAGAATGCCATCCTGGTCCGAAACCTGAGAAACCTCCAGTTCAAGACCGCTCGCTGTTCGAATGATGTCACCAACATTGAACTTAACGCGGGTCAGCGGGGCCTGGTCTCGTGCGTAGGTGCGGGTTTCATCGATCAGATCAAAATTCATTGTGACGAGTCGGTGTTCGACACTGACAATCTGCCCGATACCAAGTTCCGGTTCCGCACTGCTGATCCATTTCTGTCCGGGTTTGAAATCAGTCATATGATGCGTTGCCTATTCGGCCTGAGTACCGTTGATGTAGTTGATGCAGTTGATGTAAGTACAGCGGTCTTTGGGTTATCTTTATCATTTTTGCCTATCGGAATAATTATGGATAACCAAACGAAAACAGAGTTGGAAGCCGCGGCGTTTCGCCGCCTGGTTGACCATCTCGGTGAGAACACCGAGGTCCAGAATATTGACCTCATGAATCTAGCCGGGTTTTGTCGTAATTGCCTGAGTAAATGGTATCGGGCGGCGGCTGAGGATAAAGGAATCGACATGGATTATGAAGAGGCGCGGCAAATAATCTATGGAATGCCCTATTCGGAGTGGAAATCGAAATATCAGACCGAAGCAACGCCGACACAGCAGGCGGCTTTTGACAACAAAGGCGATTAGTCCATGCGGTTCATTATTGTTTTTGTCCTGCTCTGGTCAGTTGGTGTTGCAGCCCAATCAAAAACCCCTCTTAGTGAGCACGAGCAGTTTGCGTACGAATTGTTCAAGGAACTGATTGAAACGGATACGACTCACTCTTCCGGCGACACTCTGGCGCTGGCTGAGTCAATTGCTGAAAGGTTGAGACGCGTAGGGGTGCCGGCGAACGATATTCATGTGATTGAGCATGGTGGTAAGGGTAATGTTGTCGCGCGCCTGCGTGCCGACAAGCCCGTCGGAAAACCATTGTTACTTCTCGCGCATCTTGATGTCGTTGAGGCGGATGCTGCTGACTGGTCGATGGATCCAATGAGCCTGAATGAGGACGGTGACTATTTCTACGGTCGGGGTACCCTTGATGATAAAAATGAAGTTGCGATACATCTTGCGAACTTCATTCGTCTTCATCGCGAGAAGGCGCACCTGACCAGAGACCTGGTCATCGCGCTGACCGCAGATGAGGAAAGTGGGCCGCATAACGGGGCGCTTTTTTTGGTTAGAGAGCATCCAGAATTGGTGGATGCCGCGCTGGTCTTTAATGAAGGGGGCGGTGGCATGATCAAAGATGGCAAGTATGTTGCCAATACCGTGCAGGCCGCGGAGAAAACCTATCAGACTTTTTCACTTGAGATTACCAATGCAGGTGGACATAGCTCAGTCCCCAGGCGCGACAATGCGATTTATCAACTTGCGGCTGCACTCAGCCGACTTGAAGCTTTTGAGTTTCCGGTTCGAATGAATGAAACCACGCGAGCCTATTTTGAGGGGATCGCGGCCGAGGAAACGGGAGAGCGAGCATCGATGCTCTACGGGCTGCTGGATGAACCACCTTTGATCGCGAGCATTGACTATTTCCGGAATGAACCAGAGATCAATGCTCGTCTGCGGACAACCTGCGTTGCGACGCAACTAGACGCGGGGCACGCCGAGAATGCACTTCCACAGCGCGCCAGTGCAACGGTGAACTGCAGAGTGTTTCCCGGGGTAAGCGTGGATGAGGTGGGTGAGGTGCTGTTCAGTATAGCTGCTGTTCCTTCCATGACTCTGACACCTAAATGGGATGCACTGTTCAGTGAAGCTTCACCTCTTGATGATTCCATCATGGATCCAATACGGGAGATCACGACGTCAATGTGGCCTGGAGCCCGCGTGCTTCCTACCATGAGTACCGGTGCGACCGATTCGACATTCTTTCGCAGCAACGGTGTTCCGGTGTATGGTGTGTCAGGCATATTTACCGAATATGGTGATAATCGAATCCATGGGCGTGATGAAAGAATGCTTAAGCGTAGCTTCTATGAGGGACTGGAGTTTCTCTATCGCCTTACTCGTTCCGTTGCCGTGTCGAAAGATCTTCCCGCTACGCCAACTACCTTATAGGAGTATCCGATGTCTGTGACTTCAAAGCTGGAACTTAATCGCGGAGACTTTTTCCCCCGGTTGTTTGCGAATGAATCGCTTGGCATTTCTCGCTTAAGTGCGACGTCGTTTCGATTCGCACGGTTTTTGTGGAATAACATTGATGCTAACGCGGACGAAGACCGTTCAGGCTGGAATGGCGGGCAGTGGCAACATTACCTGACCGACCCCCGGTGTGAGTTCTTTGCGGTTTATTGTGATGATGAGCCCGCAGGCTGCTGCGAAATCGTACGCGAACCAAAACTCATGCGCGCAACCGGCGGATCGGTGAGAATCAAGGCATTTGGGTTGTTTCCCGAATTCAGCGGGGAAGGGCTTGGGTCATCCCTGCTAACGAGGATGATTGAAAAATCATTTGCGACGGGCGCCGATAGAGTGACATTAAGAACCAGCCAGGAACTTCCCCCTGAAATGACAACAATGTTCCGCAATCAGGGATTCCGAATCCTCACCACAGAAAAGTAAAGAATAATCGAAACCAACAATGTTACTCCGGGAAATCTTCGCTCTCGATGGAAAGAGGCAGGCCATGGATGGCCGTCCCGCAGTTAAATCATAGAAGATGATTTAACTGGCGCGAGCGTGCCAAGGCACGCGACCCGGAACCAAATGCAGGAAGCATTTGGTTTTAAACAACAACAACTAATGAACATCCATGATGTTATAACTTCCGTCCGCTTCACCCAGAATCATCCGTGTGATTTCTTCGGGATCCTGCGGTCTGCTGAACAGGTATCCCTGAACGAAGTCACAATCGTGCGCTTGCAGAAAGCGCAGGTGTGTCACTGTCTCGACACCCTCGCAGATAACTTTTAGTCCCATTGCATGTGCCATTCGAATCATCACCCTCACGATCTCTTCATCGTTTTCAGACTCGCCGATGCCTCGGGTGAAGCTCTGATCAATTTTCAGAATGTCCAGGGGTAGTCTTCGGAGGTAGTCAAGGGAAGAGTAACCGGTTCCAAAATCGTCAATGCTGATGCTGACCCCAAGTTCTTTTAGCTTGCCCAGTTCGGCCATACAGGTGTCAGGATCATCCATCACGCCGGTTTCAGTCAGTTCCAGTTCAACCTTATGAACAGGAATGTTGTATGTCACCAGCATTCGGCTGAACTGTTTGCGGAACTCATCGTTTTTTAGTTGTTTTGAGGAAACATTAATCGCAATTGAAGGGCTCTCGCCGAAATGTTCAGTCCATGCTTGTGCCTGTTGTGAGACTGCCTCGAGTACCCATGCACCGATGTTATTGATCTGGCCCGATTCTTCTGCGATAGGGATAAAAATATCAGGTCGTATAGGATCTGCTTCGGTGGGGAACCATCGGATAAGCGCTTCAGAGGATGCGATCCTGCCTTTTTTAATGTCAACGATAGGCTGGTACATCATCTTGAATTCATCGTTCTCGATGGCGCTGCGAAGCAACATTTGTATGCGTTTCTTCTCTTCCGCTTTCTCTTGCATTTGAGGCTCAAAGAAACAGTACTGGTTTCGGCCCTGTTGTTTGGCATTCTCTACCGCTGAGACTGCAGCGGCCATCAGGTTATCCGGCGCGCTGGCATCTTCCCCTGTAATTGCGATGCCGACGCTGGCTGAAACAGAACTAGGCCCCTTGGCTAGCTTCAGTGGTTGTGCAATGTCATGGATGATTTTCTCGGCAGCCAGGGCTGCATTCTCCGCGAGATCCAGGTCAACGAGCATCACGGCGAATTGATCGCCTCCTAGTCTTGCGACAAGATCACCGGGGCGAACCGAGGCAGTCATGCGGGTCGCTATTTCTTTCAGGATATCGTCTCCGACCTGTTGACCTACCTGATCATTGATCACGGTAAAGTGGTCTAGGTCTATCAGCAGGATAGCGGTAACCCGGTCCGTTCTCGCGGCACGTGAGATCGCGCTATCGAGTATGTCATTAAAATGTGCCCGGTTAGGGAGGTCCGTGAGCGCATCGTGATTAGAAAGATATTGCAGTCTTTCTTCTTTCTGTCTTTCTTCCGTGATGTTCTTGAAGAGAATAACTGTGCCGGTTCTCCCGCCAGACTTGTTTGTGGTTTCTTCGCACTTCATGTCGACGATGAACGGTTCACCAAGATTGGTTCTCCAGCTTTCGGCGTCATAGCTGGATTTGGGTTCGATATCCAGATACTCGAACATCTTTGGTACATCGCCATCATTTTCTGATTTTAGCAGGAAGTCTTCAATATCCCGATTGATCAGATCGGCATGTTGGATTGACAATAGTTCGCAGGCTCTGGGATTCGCAAAAATAATCTCACCCATGCTACTGAGCCCCAATACACCCTCGCTGGTAGAAATGAGCAGGACATTAAATCGATCGTATTGTTCTTCGAGTGCAATTCTGGATTTTTCGGCGACTTCTCGCATTTTGTCCAGGGTAGACAGGCTGACCAGCTCCATCTCCTGGTTTTTAAGCAGGTTGGAGACGTATTGAAGTAGTGCATTTACAGCAAAGGCTGAAACTCCAATCAGTGCAACTTCGAAGAAATGATCCAGGCTTTCTTCTATGTCCATAAATCGTGTATAGGAAGCGGATACAAAGACCAGGATTAGCGCCGTAGAGGGAAACAAGTAGGAGATTTGGCCATGAATCATGACGCCGCCAAATGCGGCTGCAAAGATCAGTAAGCTGTCCAGGCCACTCTCAACACCACCGCTGGTAATCATCAGTAGTACCAGGAATATGAGGTCAGTGACGGTAATCCCGACGATCATCGGTGTGGTGATCTTCGTGGGGTCCTGCATAAGCAGGCAATAGAACCCGCTGGCTACATTAAGGATGAGATAAGCGAGGATGATGGTTTGGAAATAACCAGGTTCGAAACTACCGACAAACGTCTGGTTGGGAACCTCATAGAAAAGGATCATCAAGGAGAATGACAATACAATCCGGTAGTAATTGTAGACCCGGAGGACCGCAGAACGTTGGGTAAGTGATTTGGCTTCTTTTTCTGCGAGTTGCTCCTGCAGAATCAGCTCTTCTGTTCGTCCCTCCAATGGAACCACGGTTACTCCTAATTCGTCCTTGAACGTGATATTACCCCAATGTTGTTGATTGTCCAGCAGGCCAAAGCTTGCCCGTGCTCTTGCGTTGGACTACCTCGGCCGCTGCATCAGGTCGATTGAGCATAGCTTGAATCGGCGGACATAGGGGTAACCAAGGCAACGTATTTTTGGGACTAATGGTGTGCAACAACCGTTACCCAGGTTGGGCTAGACGGCCATCCGGGCTTTGATCGGCTCATGACACTGGTAGTTACTCAAGCTGAAGTCAGTCATCCTGAAGTCGTCGATCGTTTTCTGCCCTCGATCCTCTATCTGTAGTGAGGGCAGGGGCATTGGGTTGCGGCTGATCTGTTCCTTCGCCTGATCGACGGCATCAAGGTAGATATGAGCATCGCCAATCGTGTGGACAAACTCATGAGCCGTTAGCCCTGTGATTTTTGCAATCATATGTAGCAACAGGGAATAGGAGGCGATGTTGAACGGCACGCCAAGGAACATATCCGCGGAGCGTTGGTACATATGTAACGAAAGCTTTCCATCCGCCACGTAGAACTGGAAGAAGGTGTGGCAGGGCGGCAGCGCTACCTGATCTGGAGAGGCCTCACCGGGGTTCCAGGCGTTCACGATAATCCTTCTGCTTTCAGGATTGTTTTTAATGAGGTCCATGGCATCGGCTAACTGGTCGACTTCTCGACCGTCTGTTGTTTTCCATTTTCTCCACTGGGAACCGTAAACACGACCCATATCGCCGTCACCCGCCTCTAGCCCCAGACGTTTTACGTAGTCTTCGTAGTTGGCATCCCATATTTTGTTGTGCTGATAGATCCCCTTGAGGTCATTAATGTTGGTAGACCCGGAGATGAACCACAACAGCTCCGACGACATGACTTTCCAGGCAAGCTTCTTGGTTGTTACTGCAGGGAAGCCATCTGCCATGTTGTATCTGGTGCTTAGGCCAAAGACGGAGATAGTACCTACACCGGTTCGGTCACCACGTACGGTACCGTTGTCCAGGATGGTCTGGAGTTGTTCAAGGTAAGCCTGCATCAGCGATTAATCCTGAGTTAACCGCACTTGCTAGCGCCGCAGCTGAGGCAGGTCATACAACCATCCATCAACACCATGGCGGTAACATTGCACTTTTTGCAAAGCTGGGCGCCAGGGGGAAAATCGCCTGGATCGACTTTCTCAGCGTTAGCGGCTTCTTCTATGGCCAGCCCCTCTTTCGCTACAGCCTCATTGGCTACACCTTCAAGTGCGGCGCGTTTTTCAGCGATCAATTCCTTGTGAGCGGTGCTTAACTCTTCCTCTTTAATAAGGCCAATTTTCTTCATGTGAGTTTCAAGCACTTCTCCGATCTCTGCGACCGCCGAAGGCATAAAACGACCGCCTTTCTTGAAGTAGCCTCCCTGCGGGTCAAATACCTGTTTGAGTTCTTCGGCCAGGAAGACACTATCACCACCTTTGCGAAAGACCGCGGAGATGACCCGGGTAAGTGCCAGAATCCACTGGAATTGCTCCATGTTCTTGGAGTTGATGAACACTTCAAAGGGATATTCCTGCTCATGCTCTGTATCAAGGTTCAATACAATGTTATTAATGGTTATGTACATTGCATGATCTGACAGTGGTGTCTTGATCTTGTAGGTGTAACCTCGCAGCTCATCCGGCCGAGCGACGTCCTCATGCATCTTCTCTCTTTCGGGTGGTTTTGCGGGTACTTCTTCGATGGGCTTCTTTAGGGCATACCCAACAATTTTCTTTTCTATTTTAATTGCCATTGTCTATCCGTCATTTGTCCGGGACCGATCGTTTCAGGTCGGCCCTTTCTATAGTTAGTTGTTTTTAGTT
>JABBBA010000149.1 GCA_018607685.1 K189A clade bacterium
CGTCATATGAGTGGCAGGAAGGAAGCTGGGATATCAAGCAGGGATACTCGCCGGTCACGGATACCGAGTTTCATGTTGTTGCATACGACTTTGGCGTTAAGAAAAACATTCTCAGAATGTTGGCAGACCGGGCCTGTAAATTGACGGTTGTCCCCGCACAGACACCCGCCGCCGAAGTGCTGGCGCTGAATCCGGACGGTGTGTTTTTGTCTAACGGCCCAGGGGATCCTGAACCCTGTGACTACGCGATTCAGGCGATAGCAGAAATACTGGAGACGAAGATTCCGGTATTTGGTATTTGTCTCGGTTTACAACTGCTTGGACTCGCCTCTGGAATGAAAACAAAGAAGATGGGCCATGGTCACCACGGCGCCAATCATCCGGTGAAAAACCTGGAAGACGGTACGGTTCTGATAACCAGCCAGAATCATGGCTTCTGCATCGATGAGGTTGCGCTGCCGGATCGCGTGAGAGTGACCCATCGTTCGCTGTTCGATGACACAATCCAGGGTATAGAGCTGGCGGACCGACCCGCTTTTGGGTTTCAGGGACACCCGGAAGCAAGCCCTGGCCCTCATGATGCTGGTCCCTTGTTTGATCATTTCATTGAACTGATGAGGGAGCATAAGCAATAAATGCCAAAAAGAACTGACATAAAAAGCATCTTGATCATTGGTGCAGGACCGATTGTTATCGGGCAGGCCTGTGAGTTTGATTATGCAGGGGCGCAGGCGTGTAAAGCGCTTCGCGAAGAAGGCTTTCGGGTCATTTTGGTGAACTCCAATCCGGCCACGATAATGACGGATCCGGGAATGGCAGATGCCACCTACATTGAGCCCGTCATTTGGGAGCATGTTGAGAACATTATTGCGCTGGAACGCCCTGATGCGATTTTGGCAACCATGGGCGGTCAGACTGCGCTCAACTGTGCTTTGGATTTAGCGCGAGAGGGCATCCTTGAGAAATATGATGTCGAGCTGATTGGCGCAACGAAAGAGGCAATAGACAAGGCCGAAGACCGCCAGCAGTTTGATGTCGCCATGAAGTCTATCGGCCTGGAGACTGCGAAAAACGCCATTGCACACTCTCTGGAGGAGGCTAAACAAGTCCAGTCCATGTTGGGTTTTCCCTGCGTCATTCGCCCTTCATTTACCATGGGCGGCTCAGGCGGGGGTGTTGCCTATAATCTGGAAGACTTCGAAGAGATTTGTCTCCGGGGGCTAGACCTGTCACCAACCAACGAATTGTTGATTGATGAGTCGCTGATTGGCTGGAAAGAATATGAAATGGAAGTTGTTCGAGACAAGAATGACAACTGCATTATCATCTGTTCAATCGAAAACCTTGACCCAATGGGTGTTCATACCGGCGACTCGATTACCGTCGCTCCGGCACAGACGCTGACCGACAAGGAATACCAGATAATGCGCAACGCGTCTCTCGATGTGTTGCGGGTCATTGGCGTTGAGACGGGTGGTTCAAATGTCCAGTTTGCCGTTGAGCCAGATACGGGACGCCTGATCGTGATTGAGATGAACCCGAGGGTTTCGCGATCTTCGGCACTCGCATCAAAGGCCACCGGGTTCCCCATTGCCAAGGTCGCGGCGAAACTTGCGGTCGGTTACACGCTGGATGAGCTCTCCAATGAAATTACGGGAGGCGTAACGCCTGCTTCTTTTGAGCCGTCGATTGACTATATCGTGACCAAGATTCCACGGTTCACGTTTGAAAAATTCCCGCAGGCAGACAACACGCTCACTACACAGATGAAGTCCGTGGGTGAAGTGATGGCCATCGGGCGGACTTTTCAGGAGTCGCTACAAAAGGCGTTGCGAGGTCTGGAAATCGGCATTGATGGTTTAACGCCTATCATTTTGCCCGATCAAAAAGATGCCCAGAGTCGGCTTCGCCAGGAGATTCGCACTCCTACAGAAGACCGTTTGCGCTATGTCGCAGATGCCATGCGCCACGGCTTTGAGATTGAAGAGATCTATGAGCTAACGGGGATAGATCCGTGGTTTCTTGTGCAGCTACAGGACCTGGTTCTAAGCGAGCAATCCCTCGCAGGCAGGCCGCTAAAAAGTATTGAAAGAGACGAGCTGTTTCGTTTGAAGCAAAAAGGCTTTTCTGACTCGAGGCTTGCAGCAGTGTTGGAGTGCGAAGAAGAACTCATTCGTCAGCACAGACTCGACCTGGACGTTCGTCCTGTTTATCGTCGCGTTGATACCTGTGCGGCGGAGTTCCAGTCATCTACTGCCTATATGTATTCAACCTATGAAGATGAGTGCGAATCCAACCCGACGGATCGTGACAAGATTATTGTATTGGGCGGTGGTCCGAACAGGATTGGACAGGGCATAGAGTTCGACTACTGCTGCGTTCACGCTGCACTGGCAATGCATGCGGAGGGTTTCGAGTCGATCATGATTAACTGTAACCCCGAAACGGTATCCACAGACTACGACACCTCCGATAGGTTGTACTTCGAGCCGCTAACATTTGAAGATGTCATGGCTGTGGTGGATCTCGAAAAGCCTAAAGGCGTCATTGTTCAGTTCGGCGGGCAGACACCGCTGAAGCTGGCTAACCAGTTGGAAGCGGCCGGCGTACCCATTATTGGTACATCGCCGGATGCGATAGATGAGGCCGAAGACCGCGAAAGGTTCCAGAAACTTATCGAGAAGCTCTCCTTGATCCAGCCCCCCAACGAGATTGTCAGGAATCAGGAGGAGGCTGTGATAGCAGCGGAAAACATAGGGTTCCCCCTGGTGGTCCGACCGTCATATGTTTTGGGTGGACGGGCAATGGAGATTGTCTATGACCAGGACGAGCTGAAATCCTATATGAGAGAATCGGTCGATGTTTCAGATGACTCGCCGATTTTGCTCGACCGTTTTCTTGACCAGGCTATTGAAGTTGATATTGATGCGGTCTCCGATGGGACTCAGGTGGTTATTGGGTCTGTCATGCAACACATAGAGCAGGCAGGTATACATTCCGGCGATTCAGCTTGTTCCTTGCCGCCCTATAGCCTTTCTGATGAATTGCAGGCTGAGATGAGGGACCAGGTAAAACGCATGGCGTTGGAGCTCGGTGTCATTGGTTTGATGAATGTTCAGCTTGCGGTTCAAAATAACCAGATCTTTGTATTGGAAGTGAACCCCCGTGCATCCCGAACAGTTCCGTTTGTTTCCAAATGTATTGGGGTTAGCCTCGCCAAGGTGGCCGCACGATGCATGGTCGGAATCTCACTTGAGAAACAGGGGTTCACCGAAGAAATTATCCCAAACTTTTTCAGTGTGAAGGAAGCAGTGTTTCCGTTCGGGAAGTTCCCAGGGGTTGACCCAATTCTTGGGCCGGAGATGAAATCCACCGGAGAAGTTATGGGGGCAGGCACAAGTTTTGCTGAGGCCTATGGAAAGGCGCAGACCGCAGCCAGCGACACAATCCCTAACAAAGGCAGGGTTTTTCTAAGTGTTCGTGACGCTGACAAAGACCAGCTTCCGGAAATTGCCAAAGGATTGGTTGACCTGGGTTTCGCGCTGGTGGCCACGCACGGAAGCGCAAAGGTCATTAGGGAAGCAGGCATGGAAGTTCAGCTTGTAAATAAGGTCCAGGAAGGACGGCCCCACATTGTGGATATGTTAAAGAACCATGAAGTCGACTTTATCGTCAATACCACAGAGGGTAAGCAGGCCACCGCAGACTCTTTTCTGATCAGGCGAACCGCGCTGCAAAATAAAGTGTGCTACACCACGACCATGGCAGGTGGACGAGCAAGCGTAGCGGCGCTTCGACATGGGGAAGACAGAACAGTCCATAGCTTGCAAGATTTGCAACGCAGGTAGCTGGACAAATCGCCAATTCTTATCGACACTAGGCTTCGGCATTCTCTGGTAATTTTGAGAGTCGCCCAGGCTGATAACGACCCTATCCCGGTTCTGGAATAGTTAACGTAAGAGACAACGTAAGAGATAACAAAATGGACAAGGTTCCAATGACAGTTAATGGCGAGAATCAACTTCGTCAGGAGCTGGATAAACTGAAATTGCAGGATAGACCCAGAATTGTGCAAGCGATTGCAGAAGCGCGCGCCCAGGGTGACCTGCGTGAGAACGCCGAGTATCAATATGCCAAGGATGAGCAGGGCTTTATTGAAGGTCGAATTATTGAAATTACAGGCAAGCTGTCGAATGTCCAGGTCATTGATGTGACGCAGCTACCCGAAACAGGGAAGATCATTTTTGGTACGACGGTTGAGCTTATTAACTGTGATACCGATGAGCAGCTCACCTACCGCATCGTAGGGGATGATGAAGCAGACATTAAGGTTAACAAGTTGTCAGTTTATTCACCGATAGCGCGGGCGTTGATTGGCAAAGAAGTCGGTGATGTGGCCTTCGTCAAGACACCCGCGGGAGAAGCTGAGTTTGAAATTTGCGCGGTTAAGCACTTGGCTTAGAGGTTAAAGCCGAGAGGTCATAGCCTGGAGGTAAGAGCCTGGAGGTAAGAGCCTGGAGGTAAGAGCCTTAAAGGACGTTGGCTCTGGCGATGTTTGACAGGATCGGGTTAGGTTCGCGTGAAGCACGATAGACAAGGGCCATGCCCCCAACTACTTGAACAATTTCAGTATCAGGGATTGCCTTTAGCGCAGTAACAACGTCAGTGCGTTCTGCCTTGTCGCCGAACATTTTGACTTTGATCAGTTCATGATCATCGAGGGCGCGGTTTAACTCCGCCATCACGTTTTCTGAAAGACCATTGCCGGCGACGGTGACAACTGCCTTTAGCCCGTGCCCGATGGTTCTCAGTTTCTTTTTTAGCTTACCGTTCATGATTTACCCGATTTTAGTGGGCGGCGATTGTACCCAGCTTACCTTAGGTTTGCGATACTTCATTTCGGAAGGAACCTAAATGACGAAAAAATCAAAATCCAGCGCACAGTGGCTGAATGATCACGAAAAGGACGAATATGTACTTCGCGCCCGAAGGGAAGGCTATCGATCCCGTGCGAGCTACAAGTTACTTGAGATCGATGAAAAGTTCGGCCTTCTTCGCCCGGGTACTGTTGTTGTGGATCTGGGCGCAGCGCCCGGGGGCTGGACGCAGATCGCGGTAAAGAAATGTGGACCCAAAGGGTTCGTGGTTGGTCTTGATCTACTCGACATCGATCCTCTCGAGGGGGCGGTGCTTATCAAGGGCGACTTCACTGAAGAAAAAGTCCTGGATGAGCTAACGGCAGTGCTGGAAGATCGTACCGTAGACCTTGTAATCTCGGATATGGCCCCCAACTTAAGTGGTATGAAGGAAACGGATCAACCCCGAGCGATTTATTTGACTGAGTTGGCGTTGGATTTTGCCTGCTCGACGTTAAGACCTGGTGGAGCATTGTTGATGAAATGCTTCGAGGGTTCTGGCCTAGACGAGCTTAGGGGTGATATTCGTAATAGTTTCAAACAGTTAAGTAACTTTAAGCCCAAAGCGTCAAGGGGCAAGTCGCGCGAAATTTATGTGCTTGGCCGCCAGTTTGAGGGCAGCCGGGCGTAACTTTTTGATTAATTTGTAGTCGAATGAACTAATAGCGCCGTAGAAGTATAATGAGCGGTTCCGCAGGCTAATATTAGCCTGGCATTGAGGATAGTGTTTTGAATGATATGGGTAAAAATCTACTACTTTGGTTAATCATCGCAGCGGTGCTGCTGACGGTGTTCCAGAATTTCAACGTTCGTCCGGAAAATGAAGAGATTGATTACTCTGCCTTTCTGGAAATGGTGGACCAGAACCAGATTCGAACCGTTGAGGTGGACGGCCTGACGATTCGTGGTGAGCGTTCCGATGGTGGGACCTTTGAAACCATCCAGCCGCAAATAACGGACAGTGCCTTGATCGGCGATATGATCGATCGAAATGTGGATTTCAAAGGCAAACGTCCCGAACAGCAAAGCATCTGGACTCAGTTGTTGGTAGCGAGTTTCCCCATTCTCGTCATTATTGCGGTTTTTATGTTTTTCATGCGCCAGATGCAAGGTGGTGGCGGCGGTAAAGGTGGACCTCTGACCTTTGGAAAGAGCAAAGCCAAATTACTTGGCGAGGATCAAATCAAAACGACGTTCGCTGATGTTGCGGGTGTCGACGAAGCGAAAGAAGATGTTCAGGAGCTCGTTGAGTTTCTTCAGGACCCCAGCAGGTTCCAGAAGCTGGGCGGCAGAATTCCCCGTGGCATCCTGATGGTCGGTCAGCCGGGTACCGGTAAGACACTTCTGGCGAAAGCCATTGCCGGTGAAGCCAAGGTTCCATTTTTCAGTATTTCCGGATCTGATTTTGTGGAAATGTTTGTCGGTGTTGGTGCTTCCCGGGTGAGGGACATGTTTGAACAAGCCAAAAAACAAACTCCCTGTATTATTTTTATCGACGAGATTGACGCAGTTGGCCGGCACAGGGGTGCAGGGCTGGGTGGTGGTCATGACGAACGGGAACAGACCTTGAATCAGTTGCTGGTCGAGATGGATGGGTTCGAAGGTAACGAAGGCATCATTGTTATCGCCTCAACCAACAGACCGGATGTGTTGGACCCGGCGCTACTGAGGCCCGGACGATTTGATCGGCAGGTCGTCGTGTCGCTGCCTGATATTCGTGGACGTGAACAGATTCTTAAAGTACATATGCGCAAGGTCCCACTTGGCGCTGACGTAGACGCGAGTGTGATTGCGCGGGGCACACCTGGATTCTCCGGTGCTGATCTGGCGAACCTCGTTAACGAGGCCGCTCTTTTTGCTGCAAGGCAGGAGAAGCGAAACGTCACAATGGGTGAGTTCGAGCAGGCGAAAGACAAGATCATGATGGGCGCCGAAAGGAAGTCCATGGTCATGTCAGAAAAAGAACGCCAGAACACCGCATACCACGAAGCCGGCCATTGTATTGTGGGTTACCTGGTGCCGGAGCACGACCCTAGCTACAAGGTGTCCATCATCCCAAGGGGAAGGGCGCTGGGTGTCACAATGTTTCTGCCGGAAGAAGACCGATATTCACTTAGCAAGAGAATGATTATTAGCCAGATATGCTCGTTGTTTGGTGGTCGTATAGCGGAAGAGATGACGCTGGGTCCGGATGGAATTACAACGGGTGCCTCCAACGATATTGAGCGTGCAACAAAGATGGCGAAGGCGATGGTTACCAAGTGGGGACTGTCCGAAAAGCTTGGGCCATTGATGTATGCTGAAGATGATGAAGAAGTATTCCTTGGTATGTCTGCCGGGTCAGCCAGGCCCCAGGTGTCCGACGAGACTGCCAAGACCATTGATGCTGAAGTAAGGTCAATTATTGATAGTTGTTACGCCACGGCCAAACAAATACTTGAAGCAAACACGGAAAAGCTTGAGATGATGAAAGATGCCCTTCTCGAGTATGAAACCATCGACAAGGTTCAGATCGATGAGATCATGGCTGGACGTAAACCAAGCCCACCAGATAGCTGGGATGATAAAGACTCCGGCACTCCACCCAAGGTCGATGAGACCGATACCGGCAATGACAACCTGGATGCAGGGCCCGTCGGCGATCCAGCTCCTGATCACTAACTGACGGGAAGATGTCTCGCCTGCAGGTTTTACTTTCCCATGATCGACCCCTGGTCATGGGAATCCTGAATGTCACTTCGGATTCGTTTTCGGACGGCGGGCAATTTTTAACTATAGACAGCGCACTTGGTCATGCCCGGGAAATGATCTCGGCTGGCGCCGATATCATCGATATCGGGGGTGAGTCCACGCGCCCCGGCGCTGATCCGGTGACGGCCTCCCTGGAAATTGAAAGAGTTATCCCTGTTATCCAGGCGATAAGGCGTGAATCGGATGTCGCAATTTCTGTGGACACCAGCAAGACGGAGGTGATTCATGCCGCCCAGTCTGAAGATATCGATTTAATCAATGACGTTTGTGCACTTCGAAATGAAGGCGCAATGGATGCCGCAAATCGATCCGGAATACCCGTCTGCCTTATGCATATGTTGGGGGAGCCTCGAACAATGCAGCTGAATCCCGTTTACGGGGATGTCGTCAGTGAGGTTTTCGAATTTCTGGTCGAACGGGTGGCTGCCTGTGAGGCCGCCGGTATCCCGAAAAGTCGGCTGATCCTCGATGTTGGGTTCGGTTTTGGTAAATCAGTGGAAGACAATCTGACGCTGATTAACCAGCTCTCGACGTTCCTGGAGCTCGGATTACCATTGTTGGTGGGCCTCTCCAGAAAGAGTACTATTGGCAGGATCACAAATGATTCGCTGATAGGCAGTGTAAGCGGCGCACTTTTCGCGTTAAACAAGGGCGCACGAATTCTGCGAGTGCATGACGTTGCGCAAACTATCTCAGCAATCAGAGTATGGCGTTCTTTTGCTGGAGAACACGTTGTTAACTTTGCTACCTGACTACACATGACAAAAAAATTCTTTGGAACCGACGGGATACGCGGCCGCGTGGGAGAGGCTCCGATTACAGCGGAGTTTATGCTTAAACTTGGCTGGGCTTCTGGCAAAGTCTTCTCCAGGGAAGATAGAGGCCTGATTCTAATCGGTAAGGACACCAGGGTTTCAGGCTACATGTTTGAGTCTGCGCTTGAAGCGGGGCTTGCCTCAGCAGGTGTCGATGTGGCTCTGCTCGGACCAATGCCGACGCCAGCGAATGCGTATCTCACAAGGACCTTCAACGCCAGCGCGGGAATTGTCATCAGTGCTTCTCATAACGCCTATTACGATAATGGCATTAAGTTTTTCTCGGGTTCGGGTGCGAAACTGAGCGATGAAGTTGAGCTGGCGATTGAGAGCGAACTTGAATCAGATATGCAGATGGTTGCTTCAGATAAGATCGGGAAGGTTTCCCGAATAAACGACGCCGCTGGCCGTTACATAGAGTTTTGTAAGAGCTGCTTTTCTTCCCAGTCTAATCTTCGGGGCATGAAGATTGCCCTTGATTGCGCTCATGGTGCAACCTACCACATAGCGCCCAATGTATTCCGAGAGCTGGGCGCAACCGTCATCGAGATGGGTGCTGAGCCGGATGGATTCAATATCAATGCCGAAGGAGGTTCTACCAAACCCGAGCTGCTGCAGAAACTGGTGCTGGAAGAGAGGGCTGATCTCGGGATTGCTCTTGATGGTGATGGAGACAGGTTGATCATGGTCGACAGCGCGGGTGAAGTTGTTGATGGGGATGAATTGCTTTTCATCATTGCGGATGCGGCGCATCGATCAAAAAGGCTCAGCGGTGGTGTCGTGGGTACGCAAATGAGCAACTTCGGCCTCGAAGAAGCCTTAAGTGAAAGGAATGTCCCGTTTGTTCGCGCCGCGGTCGGTGATCGCTATGTGTTGGCGGAGCTGGCCAAAAGGGACTGGGTGCTTGGTGGAGAAAGTTCCGGCCACCTCCTGTGCCTGAATGTCACCACAACCGGTGATGGGATTATATCGGCGCTGCAGGTACTTGCTGCAATGCTCGAATTCGACAGTTCGCTCAGCGAACTAAAGACTGGGATGAAAAAATATCCACAGCATATGATTAATGTGGCTTGCAAGAAGAAGGTTGATCTAGGGAGCCAGGTTGCGGTCACAAAAGCCGTGGCGCAGACTGAAAAACAATTGGGAGGCCGTGGCCGTGTGCTGCTGCGACCTTCTGGAACCGAGCCTGTTGTCAGGGTGATGGTCGAAGGTGAAGATGAATCTACAGTGGTCAGCCTCACGGAGGACCTCGCGAGGGTTGTCTCAGCAGAGCTTGGATAGGTGCACTTTAATGAGGTTGAGGACTCCGGTTTGAATCTAAAGGACAAAGCCGTTAACATCTGCCGCCTTTTTCCGGGGACCAATAGATGAGCGAGAGAAATCCGCTGGTCGCAGGTAACTGGAAGATGAACGGCGATGCCGCCAGTCTGGATACTTTGCTGGATGGTGTGCTGAGCGAGCTCTCGGTGTTAGCGCTTCAGCGATGTAGTGTTCTGGTGTTTCCGTCCTATGTTTATCTGGGTCAGGTAGCGAATAAGCTGCGAGGGACCATTGTTGGGGTAGGTTCCCAGGATGTAGACGAGAGAACGCAAGGTGCTGTGACCGGTGGCGTGTCGGCAGCGATGGTGAAAGACGTAGGCTGTGAGTTTTCGCTCGTTGGACACTCGGAGCGCAGAACATTGTTTGCGGAATCAGATGAACTGATTGCCGAGAAATTTGAGCAATGTAAGGCCTGTGGGCTGGTGCCGATAATCTGTGTCGGAGAGACGCTGGAAGAGCGTCGTCAAGACAGGACGATGGAGGTAGTAACCCGTCAGTTAAATGCGGTAACCTCGCGCGTTGGTCTGGCAGGGTTTGACGGTGCAATGGTGGCCTATGAGCCAGTATGGGCTATAGGGACCGGGGAAAGCGCGACTCCTGAGCAAGCCGAGGATGTGCACGCTGGGCTGCGTAAGTGCCTCGCGGAGCTGGATGAAGACCTCTCCAGCAGAACAAGAATATTGTACGGGGGCAGTGTAACCGCAGATAACGCAGTGGCATTGTTTGGAAAAGAAAATGTGGATGGCGCGCTTGTTGGCGGGGCATCTTTAAAAGCAAACAGCTTTGCTGAAATTTGCAAAGCAGCGGAAGAGTCATAGTGAGTTATGGAAACGATTGAAACCTTAGTGCTTGTATTCCACGTGTTGGCAGCGTTAGCGGTCATCGGCCTGGTGCTGATCCAGCATGGTAAAGGCGCGGACGCCGGTGCTGGATTTGGCGGTGGCGCGAGTTCGACTGTGTTCGGGTCCGGAGGTGCGGGCAACTTCCTTCAGCAGGTGACGACAGCTATCGCGATCGCATTCTTTATCACGAGTTTTGGGCTTGCCTTCTACGCGAAGGAAAAGTCACAGGCTGCAGGTGGGATAGGGATTCCCGTCGTCTCTGAGACGGTTGTCGTGCCTGTTCAGGACGATGAACTGGGCGAGCTTCCCTCATTTGAGTCATTGGGACAAGAGTCCGAGATACCGGAAGGTTAAAGAGCAGGATCCTGTGCTCTTAGGGGCAGGTGTAAAAGTATTGCCGAAGTGGTGAAATTGGTAGACACGCTACCTTGAGGGGGTAGTGGGGGAAACCCCGTGGAGGTTCAAGTCCTCTCTTCGGCACCAA
>JABBBA010000023.1:0-5137 GCA_018607685.1 K189A clade bacterium
CTTCACTGCTGATGTCTGACGACATGATGCCACGTACCGGCACAATTCAGTGGGTGGAAGATCTTATTGCAGAATTTGACCTTTATGATGAAAACGGTTCTCGTCCAACAGAGAAATACGCGCAGAGGAAAGGCTAGTGGAGTTTGCTGTCGCGGTAGCTTCTGACACCGACTCCTGGAAGCATGTAAAGCGCGCGGAAGAACTGGGTTTCCACTCAAGTTGGTTCTATGACACCCAGCTTCTGAATCCGGATGTATTTATTTGTATGGCACTTGCCGCTGCGAATACGTCATCCATTCGGCTGGGGACCGGTGTCCTGATTCCCTCTAATAGAATCGAGCCGGTGACCGCGAATGCGTTTGCAACGTTGAACAAACTGGCGCCGGGTCGAATCGACTTCGGCGTTGGCACCGGTTTTACCGGTCGTCGAACCATGGGGCTTAAACCTATTCCTCTTGCGAAGATGAAGCGCTACATAGAGCGGGTTCAGTCGATGTTGCTCGGTGAGACCGTCGAGTGGGATTTCGAGGGCCAGGAGCGAAAAATCCGTTTCCTGAACCCTGACCTTGAACTGATCAATATTGAAGACCGCGTGAATCTGCATATATCGGCAATGGGTCCTAAGGCACGTCGCCTGACGGCAGAAATGAATGCCGGTTGGCTGAACTTCGGCCATGCCCATTCGGCCCTGGTCAGAGAACTCGAAGATATGCGGCATGCCTGGGGTTTGTCCGGGGGCGATGAGTCAGGGTTGCACAGCACTGTGTTTACTTTAGGTGCGGTGATGAATGGCACCGAATCCGAAAACCGGGAAAAGTTAATGGCCCAGGCAGCTCCGTGGAGCGCAGTGATGTTCCACAATATGATGGATGGCATCATGCCTGTGCCCCTCAACCTTCCAGATCCAATCCAGTCAGTTCTTGACCAGTATAAAGTGTTGCTGGAAAGCTATGAGCCGGAGGATGCAAAGTACCTGACGGTTCACCGTGGCCATCTGATGTTTTTGCGGGAAGAAGAAAAGAAACTGATCACACCTGAACTTGCCCAGGCAACCTCTATGAGTGGTTCACCCGACGAGCTCGTCGACAGAATAAGAGGGCTAGGTGACGCCGGATACAATCAGATAGCCATCCAGCTTGTTCAGGGGCAGGAATCCGCCCTCGAGGAATGGGCAGATGTGTTTGCGAGAGTTTAGACGCAGGAGTCCGGGGCGCTTGCTCCCGGGTTAGCCTTTATCCTTAGCCTTTTTAGCCTGCTTCTCCTTCGCCGGCGTTCTTTTCTTGTAGGTTGTTTTCACGTCATGTTCTGCATGTTCATCCAGAATAACATCCAGGGTCTGGCCGATCTTTGAGCTGAGCCTTATCTGTTCCAGTCGGTGCCAGGTTGATTTCTCGCCTTCGTGGGTCAGGAAATCCATGTCTTCCTGGCTTAGCTGCGCGAGCAGTTTCCTGGGATCAAAGTAGGTGAAGCTTGGTGCGATGTTGATGTCGCCCTTGTAGTCCTGTGCAACGACGGAATAAAACATGCTGAGCGCCTTGCCAACATCAGGTATAGCGCGCAGGTACTGTCGTGAAAACTTCTCGCCGCTTTTTAGCCACTCGTGGGTTGAGTAACGCAGGATGTTCTTCATTGGCTCCGGAAGAAACGGATTGCCATCCGCAGCACTCATAGCAAGGACCAGCGGGTTCGCCTGGCTAACAATGTAATGGTTTACGGCATACAGTCGTGCCAGTCGCTTGGCTGGCAGATCGTCTGTTACGGAACCGTCTACCCAGCGCCGGTTAGGCAGATAGGGTTGGGTTTCGCCATAAACGTTCTTCGCCATCAACATGACCGGGGGGAATACGCCGGGAACTGCACATGATGCCTGGACTGCGGTTCGAACAAAGACGTTGGGCGAGGTAATTGCGTTCATCAGACGGGATGACTGGTTCTCTTCCAGCGGTGCGATAGTGACGCTGATTTTACGGCCTGTTTTCTCGTAGGCTTCCTGAAATGTGAGGTCGGGAATAGTAGATTCCAGCATGATCCTCATATGTCCGGAATCAATCTGTACCAGTTCGCCATCTGTCTGAAGCGTTGAAGGCATGATAGACCGCTGTCTGAACATTTTCTTCAGTTCAGCATCGGTGTGCGTGCCAAGCACAGCTGCAAAGATTGAACCGGCGCTTGAGCCGGAGATAACCTCAGGTAACAGATTATGTTCGAGCAGAGTTTTCACAACACCCGCGTGGAAATGTCCCAGGGAGCCTGCGCCACTCAGCATTAATGCGGAGCGACCAAAGCAAAGGCTCGCCCTCTGGAAGAAGTCGTGTTTGTCTTTCCAAGAAATGACATTTTCCGGGACGTTGGCGATGTCTCTCAGGGCGTCGACCAATTCATCGACATACTCTTCGATCAGGTGCTTGGTTCCGAACTTCGCTTTTTCAAATAAGGCAGCTTTGCCCATGCCACCCTGGTTACCATGAATGCCTTCGTTGAGGGCAAACAGTAAGCCTGAAAAGTCCTGGCGGGTACGAAGGTCGCGAAGTGTGTTAAGACGTGATCTTATATTGGCGTAGTCGTAACTGTTGGATTTCTCTGCTCGCTTCCAGTCTTCCTGACCGGATATATAGTCGTGCTCCAGTGCGAGTGCCTTCCATTCTTTATAAGAAGAGGCATCCTCCATTTCTTTTTCTATGCGTGAGATTTCCGAGGTCTTGGAGGTCGTCAACATGCTTGAACTCAATCTTATGTTGCAGTGCAGTATAGCCCAACAATTCGTGATGCCCAAACCAAAAGTCGTGCTGTCTACATTTTGCCAAAACGGCTAGAAGTCCCAGCCCAGGTGGGGTCTGGGAAGGCAGATGGCCTTATCAAGCGCAGTGATGAGCCCCTCCTCACCGGAAAGATTATCAGTAATCGCAAGATTGCTCGCTGGCCGGACACCTAACCATAAACGGCTGAATGCATTGATCGAAGCCCGCAGGGTCGGTAGTTTTTTGTCCGATCCAGGTCGAACCCCGCTTTCTGGTCCAAGGTCAACGACATAGGCACCGCTCAGACCTTTCCAGCCTGAACGTTCATTGAGCACGGCCTCCAGCGGATCAACAATTTCGAGATTAAATCTAATGCCGGGCCCGGGGAGATGTGTCTTGGCAAGGCAGCTCTCCAGATTCAGGATTCTCATTTGCCAGTAGGCAACCGACTGGAGTAGCTGCTCGTGTTTACCACCGCGGGTTGATCGTCTGGTCCGAAAGGGCTGCTTGAGTAAATCCTGCAGCTGGAACTCGCCAAATTCCAGTGTACTGAAGCTGGTGATCTGATCTCCCAACGATTTAATCAAGGCGAGCAGTTCAAAAAGCTGATCCGTCGTCTGGTAGGCTCGGACGGTTATTTCATAGGGTCCGTATTCATCCTTCATTTCTCCCCATATAAAATGACTGAGGGAGTTGTTTGGGCCATCGAAGTATCCGAGCCCGAAGGGTTTCTCCGTCCAGCGTAGGTCGAAGCTGATTGCTTCAGGCGGGAACAGGTCCACGGCGCCGTGAAATTTTTTCCTGTTGAGCATTGCCCGGTGAACTTGCTTGTAGTCGCCCTCCGTCAATCGTTTCGGTGGCCGCGCTCGCGTATTCACCATCAGTGACGAAGGATCGAACTGGATGAAGGTTTCGTAGGGGCCTGTCCCAAAGCCTACCTTGTTGTAAAAGCCCTGGTCGAACATGCCCAGGGCGCTGACGTCCTTGCCGGACTCAAACTGTCGGGCGAGTGCTCTGGCGGTGAGCTCCTGGGCAAATCCCTGTTTCCTGGAAACATGGGAGGTGGTAACGGCAGTAACCGCACCTAGTGCCAGCGTCTCCTGCTGGTATTGAATCTGTCCTGGCATCCAGTGAACGGAGCACTCAGCGACGTCATCTATCGTCGCAACTTCTGTTTCGCCGGTTTTGAAAAAGTCGCTGACGATCTTCCTGTCGTCATCCTCGTCATCAATCCAACCGCATTCAATCCAGATACGCTGGATCGCCTTGATGTCTCGTTCGTGATTCAGAGGGCGAAAAGGGCGATTGGTCATAAGGCTTCCTCGACTACCGGTGAATTCAATTTAGTTTATCCCCAATATTACTTTTCCTGTGGAATGGCCTGCGAAGTGGCCAGCGCCTGGTCAATGTCCCAGAGAATGTCATCGATTGACTCAAGTCCTACCGATATTCTGATCATGTCCGGTGAAACACCTGCGGCAATCTGCTCTTCTTCGTTCAACTGACGATGGGTCGTAGACGCGGGATGAATAATGAGTGTCTTCGCATCTCCGACATTCGCCAGGTGACTCATGAACTCCGCGTTTTCGATAAATTTAACCCCCGCGGGTTGGCCACCTTTTATGCCGAAGGTCAGGATAGAGCCTGCGCCCTTCGGCAGGTATTTTTTGGCGAGGTTCGCGTAGGCGTTATCCGGTAGCCCGGCATATTTTACCCAGGTGACTGCGCTGTGCTCATTCAGGAACTGCGCCACTTTCTCTGCGTTTTCCACGTGTCTTTCCATTCGCAGGTGCAGCGTCTCGAGACCCTGCAGGAACATAAAGGCATTGAACGGAGACAGGCTCGGCCCAAGGGTTCTCAGTGTCTCCAGACGGCACTTGGTGATGTACCCGAAGTCGCCGAAGGTCTCATAAAACCGGATCCCGTGATAACCCTTCGAGGGCTCGACCATTTCTGGAAACTTCCCGTTGTCCCAGGGGAATTTCCCCGATTCGATGATCACGCCACCTATGGATGTTCCATGTCCGCAAATAAATTTGGTCGCAGAGTGCACAACAATGTCCGCGCCATGTTCGAAGGGTTTGCACAGGTAGGGTGATGCAAAGGTGTTGTCGACCATCAATGGAATGCCGAACTCGTGCGCGATGTCGGCAACGGCCTGAATATCAATCAGGTTATTAGAGGGGTTACCAATGGTCTCGATGAACACGCAGCGCGTCTTGTCCGTAATAGCGGCACGAAAATTTTCGGGGTCGTCCGGATCAACAAAAGTTGTATTAATGCCCATGCGACGAAAGTTCACGTCAAACTGGGAATAGGTCCCGCCATACAAGGTGCTGGCGGACACAATTTCATCACCATGGGAGAGCAATGTGAGCAGGGCCGTCATTTGTGCAGCC
>JABBBA010000023.1:5147-5505 GCA_018607685.1 K189A clade bacterium
GGCTACTGCCAGTGCGGCGGTGCCTCCTTCCAGTGCCGCCATACGTTCCTCGAACATCGCGGTTGTGGGGTTGGATAACCGGGTATAGATGTTCCCAAATGTCTGTGCATTGAAAAGGCTGGCGGCGTGGTCGGTATCGTCGAAGACATAGGCCGCGGTCTGGTAGATGGGTGCTGCCCTTGAACCGGTTGCAGGGTCAGGGATTTGTCCCGCATGAAGGCAGAGTGTTTCGAAATCATATTCGTGGTCTGGCATCAGTAATCCTGTTTGTTATTTGCTAATCCGCTCTGCATTTTTTTCAACCCGCCGCGGATTTATTTTATTCGACCTGCCGCGGGCGCTTTTTTATACCACCCGC
>JABBBA010000023.1:5515-11124 GCA_018607685.1 K189A clade bacterium
GTTGAGGCCGCCAAAGAGTCGGGCGTATTCGATTTTTATACAACGATCCATGACGACTGTCATACCTTTACTTCGCGCCTCGGTGGCAGCTTCTTCGTTGATGATGCCAAGCTGCATCCAGAAAACTTTTGCGCCCAGTTTTTCGGCGCCCTCAATAAAGTTTGGGACTTGTTCAGCCCGCTGGAAGAGATCAACGATATCCACAGGTTCATCGATTGAAGCAAGATCAGGTACACAGCGCTGTCCCAGTATCTCGTCATAATTGGGGTTAACGGGAATAACCCTGTAGCCGTGATCCAGCAGATATTTTGCGGCGAAGTAGCTTGGCCTGAACCAGTTGCCGGAGAGGCCAACAATTGCGATTGTTTGAGAGTCTTCGAGGATGCCTCGAATCAGGGTATTTGAAAGCTTGTCCGCGGTCATTGATGCGCTCCGATAAGACATCCAAGTGTACCTCAAGGTTTGTCGCTTGTTTTGAAAATCGATTTTTTGGATACGGATTGATTTGAAAATCGATTGTCTTGCTTTCGAAACTAATTGTATCGTGGTGGTGTTGAAAGAGACTGAATTCACATAGCAGTAACGCTAAAGGAGCGGCGAACATGTCCACGAAAAAGGCAATTTTTATTACCGGCGGTGGTGGTGGAATGGGACTGGAGACCGGCAGGTACTTTGCGGAACGCGGCTGGCTGGTCGGTCTGTTTGACCTTGATGAAAAGATCCTTGCCGAGGCCGCGACAAGTTTCGTTGCCGGTAGCCTGGTGACAGGCAAGCTGGATGTCACCAACGAAGCAGAGTTCGCGCCTGCGATAGAGAAGTTTTCAGCGTTTTCAGGTGGCCGGATGGATGTTCTGTTTAACAATGCAGGTATAGCCCCGGGGGGCTGGTTTGATGAAATGTCCTCTGACACCATCCGACAAATAATTGAGGTGAATGTGATGGGGGTGATCTATGGGACCCGAGCGGCTTTGCCGCTGTTAAAGCTTACTGACAACGCATTGTGTGTCAGTACCTCATCTTCTGTCGCGACCTTCGGGCATGGTCTTCGGGCTGTGTATTCGGCGTCAAAATTTGCCGTTAAAGGTTTAACGGAGGCGCTGTCTCTGGAGTTCGAGCGGTTCGATATTCGAACTGCGGATATTCTGCCCGGCTGCATCGACACTCCCATGCTTCGCCGGGAATCGGCGAAGGGCGCCGGGCGACCCTTTGAAGAAGCCATGCTTGATAACCTTCCGAAAGAAGGCCCGTATCGGCTGATGCCTGCGACCGCCATCGCAGAGGCAGTTTGGGCAGCCTACGAGAACAGTGACCAGATACATTTTTACGTGCCAGAGGAGGTTGGCAACACAGATAGAATGAAGGCCGTTGATATTCAGGCCGCCAGAGAAGAGGCGCGCTCGTTTCTGTTTGATAGGGGTTGAGACATGATAATAGTCCGGGCGTTTAAACCGGAAGAATGGTCAGAGTATCGCCGTGTTCGATTAAGCGCTTTAAAAATAGTCGCGCCTATTTCGTTTCTGAAAGATGCTTGGTAAAGCCTTCGACATAGCTGTCCCAGCCGGCGTCATGATTGGTAACACTTTCGTCGCTCGTAAAGCCGTTGTGAACAAGGTCTATGTGGGTTCCATCAGCGGATGCTTTGAACCTGACATCGATGGTGGAAACTTCTCCGTCATTGTTCCACTCCCAGGTATAGGTGACTCTGGCGTTCGGCTCGACCAGTAGGAACTTACCCTCATTCTTGCCGCTGAAGTCAGGCATCTCCATGATCAAGCGATAGTGTCCGCCTACCTCCGGCAACACATCCATGCTGGTTGCAGGTGCGATCACTGTGTCTGAAGAGACCCATGCGGCATATACCGTTTCCAGGGGGAAGGGCAGTTCATAGCTTTTGTTGATTTCCATGGGTAGCTCCGCTCTGGCTGCAATACTGCAGATCATGATTACAATTAGTGTTGAAAATGTTTTTCAGCGTTCTCGCAAATCTGCTGGAATGTGTTCAAGTCTGGATGTATCAAGCTGGACCCCCTGGAAACCAGGGCGGCCTAAACGTGCAGCAGACAATATGGATAAAGTTCTTTAAGACTATTTCTCCATCTGTGGAATCGCGTCATCCAGCGTTACCCAATTTTGTTTGGTGCTGCACCACACATGAAACCCGGGTGTAAAAGCCGTGGTGTCGTCAAGTGTTCCTGTTTTCAGGAACAATAAATCAGGTTGGCTTGGGATCGCAGAATAGATGGGTGAGCCGCAGGTTCCACAGAAAAATCGCTGAACGGTGTTGCCACTGTCTGTTTCTGAGTCTTCGTAGAGTTTTGGTTCGCCGGTTAGCTCGAACTCCGTTTTTGGGATGCCCGCCAGAGTAGAGAACGCAGAGCCGGCTTGCCTCTGGCAATTCTTGCAATGGCAAACGCCGGACATTGCTGGATCGTTGGGGAAGCTGTACTTTATTTCACCGCATAGGCATGAGCCAGTGTGCGCCATGATGATTCCTTTAATTCCAAAAAATCCAGTATAGCGAGGTATTATTCCTGAATTCCACAAGTGAATTGATATCAGGTACTCTCTTTTATCAGGCGACAACAATGAAGAGAAAAAGAATGATAAAACTCGTGATGCCAATGAAAAGACGTCCTGGCATGAGTATTCCCGAGTTCAGGGAATACTATGAAACCAGGCATCGAATAATCGGTGAAAAGTACCTGAAAGGTTATGCGACGCGTTACCTGCGGAGATTCACCAATCCTAATGTGGATAGGGATGGCCAGCTTCGGGATCCGGAATATGATGTGTTTCTGGAGATATGGTATCCGGACCAGGCGACTCTTGAGGCTTGCGGTGCGGTGATGAGTGACCCGGAAGTTGCAAAAGAAATAAGGGAAGACGAAGAGCAGGTTTTCGATATGCGATTCATGCGATCGTACCTCGTAGACGAATGCGAGTCGGACTTAACCTGAAATCGACTCGTGATGAGTTATAGCCCTCGCGCCAGTAACGCATCCATTAATAAGGTGGAAATACCGCGTCCCTGGTATTCATCTGCCACCACCAGAGAAGCGAGTTCCTGAAGCTCTCCGTGGTGTTTGATCTGACCGCAACCCATCAGCTTGTCCTGCGGGTCCGTAGCGACAGTGAAATTTTCCAGTGCCAGCCCAAAAGGATTAAAGTTGTTTCTTTTGATCATGCCGCGAATAAGCGGGAGCTCTTCGGCCCTGGCCGGTCGCAGCGTAATGTCGTCCGTGTTTGTCTGGCCTGGCTACCGTTCGTCTATTCTAACGCGTGCAAGACCGCAGGGTGAAACCCGACAGATGGCACATTAGCTACGAGGCTTTGTTGATAGGGAATTCAGCAATAATAGACCGTTTAGTCCATTTAAGTGACAATTGGTAGTTGAAAACCCTGCTTGCCAGCGTACAATTTTACCCTGAGCACGCCGAGTCTTCGGTGTGTCGTTTTGTGAGAATCTAACAGTGAAAGTTGCAAAGATTGAGCTAGGGAACGGTATTACGATTGCAGTCCAGGACTTTCAGCTTCCTATGACAATAGGGCGGAGCAAGGAATGCGATATTCGTATCAGTGAACCCCACATATCTCGATTACATTGTGAGCTGTATCTGGATTCGAAGCGAAAACTGTGTGTGAAGGACCTGAGCGTTAATGGTACTTCAGTCGATAGTCAGATCCTTTCAGGCGAATCCGCGCGAGTAGGTAGTCGAAGCCTGGTGAAGTTTGCGGGAGAAGCTGGTTTGACCGTGACGCTAACCGACGATGATGGCATTACTCTTTTTCCCGCCGTCGGCCTAGTCCGTTAACATCCTCCACCATCTCTGCGTTTGGGCGCTGTCGGTTCGGCGTAGCGCAATCCAGTCGATATGAGCGTCATCAGGTTTGTCACTATCGAGGTCAATGGCCCATAGAGCGTCAATTTCATTGGGGACGACCGAATAACGTACATCAATAACGCGGTCAGGGTTTGTCGGGTCGATCGCCAGGTAACCGTTGGAAAACCACTTGAACCGCGCCACGTCCCTTGC
Organism: K189A clade bacterium; assembly: GCA_018607685.1. Lineage (GTDB taxonomy): Bacteria > Pseudomonadota > Gammaproteobacteria > Pseudomonadales > Azotimanducaceae > UBA9659. Next base: position 9,550 of record JABBBA010000023.1, read on the forward strand.
TTGCTGGCTGGTTGGGTCAAGCCAGGTGAAATGTTTATCCAGATTGAGTTTTTCCGCGCTGTCGCCCGGGAAGAGCTTGTTCTCTTGCCCAACACGGATGCCATCGACAAAAAAACTGTCCTCCGTTTCATACACGATCTTCCACAGAATGAGATTCGCAAACCCGGGTTTGGCCTCTAACCGAACAGGCTCATGGCCCCTGCTTGCTGCCATTTCATAGCCAGCCGCGACGGCCCTGTCTCGTTGAAAGACACCGATGAGCAGATAACAAATTGCCCAGGCAAAGGCCGTTCGCCCGAACCAGGGTTGGTTTCGATACACACCAAAAATAACCAGGCCGAGAATAGGTAAGGTAAACAGAGGGTCGATAATGGAAATATTGTTCCAGGCGAAACGTTCGTTGGAAAAAGGCCACAGCAGTTGGGTGCCGTAGGTTGTGCAGGTATCCAGCAATCCATGAGTGGCATAGCCCAGCAAACAGAACAGATAGCTTTCCCTGAAGCGAAGTCCTTTGCCAAGAAATCGATGCATCACCAGCGTAACCAATAGGGCACCCACGGGGATAAAGATTAGGGCGTGGGTAAACTGGCGGTGAAATTCGAGGAACAGTAACGGGTCCGTTGGAGAAAAAATAAAGATGTCCAGGTCAGGCGCCAGCCCGCCAAAACATCCAAGCAGGGTCGCTGCTTTTATTTTCTCCGGGTTACTCCCGCCCTGGGCAAGTGTTGCGCCCAGCGCCCCCTGGCTGATTGGATCCATTGGCTAAACCTTGATTGTCAGATTTCTAATATGTTGGGAACAGATTGCACTCGAACCAACCGGTGCCCTGATGTTTAACCCGTCCCAATCCACCTGGGCCGGGCGCCCTTATTTGACGGGCACCCCCCGAAGGGCTAGCTTAACTCAATATTATGTTCTGGGCCTGATGATGAGTAGACCAAATAGCAGGGTTGCCCTGGAAAAAGTTATCCTTCGAGAGATAGCCGCGCTGCTCTATTTCGACTATTTACAGAGATGACTTCAAAACTCGAAGTCTATATCGACTTCAAAAGTCCCTATGCCTTCATTGCGAAAGACGCGACCTGGCAGCTAGAGCGAGATTTTGATGTGGCGATTGACTGGTATCCGCTGACACTCAACATTGGCAGCTACCTTGGGACCGCGAAGAAGGATGACAGTGGCAAGGTGACAGAAAGTAGCCGCTCACCCAGGCAATGGCTGGCGGTGAAGTATGCCTATAAGGATGCTCGTCGATACGCTGAGCTTCGTGGGCTGACCCTTAAAGGTACCCAAAAAATCTGGGACAGTTCGCTTTCTGCGATCGGCTTGTTGTGGGCGAAACGCCAGGGCAGGGCTTGCCTGAAACAATATATCGATCATACCTATGACAGGTTCTGGAGGCGGGAGCTTGATATTGAAGATCCCCGGGTGATTGTTGCCCAATTGCAGGCGTCAGGGTGTGATGTAGAAGGATTTGAGGATTACCTGACCGGCGAAGGTCGTGATGATCACGACCGCCTCCAGGATGCGATCCTGGACCGGGGATATTATGGCGTCCCTACTTATGTGATCGAT
>JABBBA010000004.1:0-1063 GCA_018607685.1 K189A clade bacterium
ACGACATTGTTAAGGAGACCGGCGAAACCCGCACAATCGACGGGATAGAGATCGAGTTTCAAATGACAATGGGAACAGAGGCACCTGCCGAAATGGTGTTTTACTTTCCCCAGTTCAAGGCGCTCTGTATGTCAGAGATCACCTCACACCACCTGCACAATGTTTACACGCCGAGGGGCGCCCAGGTCCGTGATGCCCTGGCGTGGGCAGACCAGATCAACGAATCCATAGACCTCTTTGGTGACAAACTCGAAGTGCAGTTCGCAAGCCATCACTGGCCTATCTGGGGCCAGCAATCCGTCAGAGACTACATGACGAAACAAAGAGACCTTTATAAGTTTATTCATGACCAGACCCTCCGTCTTGCCAACATGGGTTACAACAAAGAGGAAATCGCGGAACAACTTGAGCTGCCCGACTCACTGGGACTAGAGTTCTATAACCGGGACTACTACGGCACTCTGTACGCCAATGCGAGGGCCGTTTACGTTAAGTACCTTGGATTCTTTGATGGCAACCCCTCGACCCTACATCCCCTGCCGCCAACCGAGGCGGCGGCAAACTATCTCCGCTATATGGGAGGTGCTGACGCCATTCTGGCAAAAGCGCGGGAAGACTTTGAAGCAGGCAACTACCGCTGGGTGGTTGAAGTATTGAATCATGTCGTGATGGACGACCCCGAGCAGTTGGAAGCAAGAGCCCTGCTGGCGGACACCCTTGAGCAACTGGGCTACCAATCGGAATCGGGCCCATGGCGTAATTTTTACCTGTGCGGTGTCCTCGAACTTAGGGAAGGATTACCAAGCGGTTCAAACTATGCCGCCAGCGCGGGTATGGCCGGCTCCATTCCATTGGACAATCTGTACCAGATCATGGCGGTGAGGCTAAATGCAGACCGGGCGAACGGTCTGGCACTGAAAATCAATCTGGCCTTTAACGACAGTGAGCACACGTTGCTCAGTATCGAAAATTCGGTACTGAACACATTCTGCGGCCGCCAATCTACCGACGCGGCAGCCACACTGAAAATCAGTCAGCTCAACTTTAACCTCCTGATGGCTGG
>JABBBA010000004.1:1073-3932 GCA_018607685.1 K189A clade bacterium
AAGGACGCCGCCGCCTTAATCACGGATGGAGAACTCGTTATTGAAGGTGACGCAGGCGCTCTGTTACAGCTCTCCGGGTTGTTCGATCAATTTGAACGTCGCTTTCCAATTGTTACACCGAGAAAACCATGGCGTTAAGACTCGATTCACACCAGCACTTCTGGCAGTACAATGAAACCGACTACGGCTGGATGGGTCACGATATTCTCAGGCAGAATTATCTGCCCGCGTATCTGGAGCCCTACCTGCGCGACAACGGATTCCATGGCACCATTGCCGTGCAAGCTCGCCAAACCGCCAGTGAAACTGACTTCCTGCTGCAACTACAGTCTGAAAACAGCTTCATCAAGGCGGTTGTCGGATGGACAGACCTGAAGGCTGAAAACCTGCAGTCGACCTTGTCGAGCTATGAAGGAAAAGTATCCGGGTTTCGTCACCACCTGGAGAGCGAGCCTGATATCGACTACATGCTGGGTACATCCTTTCAGCGGGGCATCAAGGCACTGGGTGACTTTAACTTCACGTTCGATCTTCTTGTTCGACCACACCATCTTCAGAACTGCGCTCGACTCGCGGACGACTTCCCCGATCAGCGCTTTGTCATCGATCATCTCGGTAAACCAGATTATTCAGAAGCCGGTTTCGAGACCTGGGCCAGCGATATAAAAAAACTATCAGAAAGAGCGAATGTCTTTTGCAAGATTTCCGGCATGGTGACGGAACTGCCGCCGGAGGATCCTGAAGATGATAACCTTGCGATCGATGCATCCCTGCCATACCTTGACCTGGCACTGGAGCAATTCACACCGCAGCGGCTGATGTTTGGGTCCGACTGGCCTGTTGCCACGCTGGCGGCAACATTCGACGAGGTGTACGACATCACGAACCTGTACATCGGAAAACTCAGCACCCATGAGCAGGAGCTGATCATGGGCGAAACCGCCGGCCGGTTCTATAGCATTAGCTGAACTACTTAGCTGAAGTACATTGAGCCCGCCTGATTGAGCAGGATGGTACGGCAGGCAATGCTGGTTTATCCTGTGTGACTGATCGTTAACTTTCCTTTTTAACAATGGAGTCCTGCAATGGCCGAATTTGGCGCCCTGATTTTTCCAACAGACTACGCAATGCATCCAGTAGCGCTGGCAAAAGCGATTGAGGAACGCGGGCTGGACTCGCTTTTCTTTCCGGAACACACGCACATTCCGGCATCCAGGCGTACTCCCTACCCAGCAGGTGGGGACCTGCCAAAGGAGTACTCCCATACCTACGACCCTTTCGTTGCCCTGGCGGCCTGTGCCGGTGCAACCGAGCGCATCAAGCTGGGAACAGGCATCTGCCTGGTGGTAGAGCGAGATGTTCTAACATTGGCTAAAGAAATCGCCTCGATTGATCGCATTTCCGGCGGTCGCTTCATCCTCGGCATTGGCGCAGGCTGGAATGCAGAGGAGATGGAAAATCACGGGGTTGAGTACAAACATCGCTGGAAAGTGGTTCGTGAAAAAATCCTGGCCATGCGTGAACTCTGGACAAAAGAAGAAGCTGAGTTTCATGGCGAGTTTGTCGATTTCGACCCCGTCTGGTCCAACCCCAAACCTGTACAGGCCGGCGGTCCACCTATTCTGATGGGCGCAACCTCGAAATGGAGTTACGACCGGATCGCTGAGTACTGTGACGGTTGGCTACCTATCGCCGGACTTGATGAAGGCCATATCCCTGAGATTGAAAAAGCGCTGATTAACAGAGGCAGGAAACTCTCTGACATGATGATGGCGATGTTCGGCGTGCCACCGGATGAAGCGTTTATTGAGGCGAAGTTAGCTGACGGGTTTAATCACTTCGTCTTTGGTCTACCACCCGAAGGTGAAGACACGGTGCTGCCTCTGCTCGACCAGTACGCAGTGATTGCCGAAAAGATGCGTCCATAACTGATGGCCACTAGCCTTCTTGTATTACTGAACGACATAGCGCCCGTACTCGATGACGTCGCAGCCATGACCAAGGTCGCCGCAGGCAGAACTGCCGGGGTCCTGGGTGATGACCTTGCCCTGAATGCAGAACAAGTCTCCGGCGTTCGGGCAGACCGAGAGCTTCCCGTTGTCTGGGCAGTCTTTAAGGGATCAGCACGTAACAAGCTGATATTGGTCCCTGCCGCTCTGGTACTGGCTACAATTGCCCCATGGATGATTACTCCGTTCCTGATGCTGGGAGGGTGTTACCTGTGCTATGAAGGGTTCGAGAAAGTCGCTTCAGTTTTTCTCCATCCCGAGGAAGTGGCGGCGGAGAAAGAACAGGTCCTGTCTGCCCTGCATGACCCTAACGTCGATCTGGTTGAATTCGAAAAGGAAAAGATCAAGGGCGCCATTCGAACAGACTTTGTTTTGTCCGCAGAAATTATCGTAATAGCACTGGGCACAGTTCAGGATTCAGCTTTGATAACCCAGGTGTTTACCGTTATCACTATCGCCGTCTTAATGACTATCGGCGTCTACGGATTAGTAGCAGGAATAGTCAGGCTCGATGACCTTGGTCGACACCTGATCGATACCGGTGCCGATTCCGGTGCGAAAAGATGGATAGGAGAAAGGATCCTCAGCTTTGCGCCCTACCTGATGAAAGGGTTGACCATCGTGGGCACCGCAGCAATGTTCCTGGTTGGCGGCGGTATCCTTGCACATGGAATCCCAGTGGTTGAAGGCCTGTTCGAACTGATCCTGCACCCGATCAGCGAACTTACGTCGATGGGTTCAGCACTCGCGATACTGGCCTCCCTGATCCTTAATGGAATACTGGGAATCATTGCCGGTGGACTACTGGTACCTGTCGTATCCGGCGCAACGTGGTTGATATCCGTTGTGC
>JABBBA010000004.1:3942-11043 GCA_018607685.1 K189A clade bacterium
GTCGAAAAAGAGCGACGCATAAAAAAGGCTCCCGAAGGAGCCTTCTGTACATCTGAATCGATGAGCCGGATTGCCAGCCTATTGATTCTAGAAACTCTTACCGATGGTGAACACAAGCGCTTCACTTTCTGTGTCATCCCCATCATCGTCGAGCTGGTCCGATAGCTCATCGGAACTGAAGATGGCTGAGATACCAACATCAAAATCAGCAATGGTTGTGCCGTAGCCAACTTCAAAGTAATCCCCATCGAAATCATCTCCGAAGGTGCCATAGGTTCCGTAGAACCCACTTTCAGTTTCAACAGTGACAGCCAGGAAGTCATAATCTTCCTCAGCGCCAAAACCGTCCCATTCACCGACCGAGTACTCAAGACTGACAATCTTGTATCCAAGGTTCAGGTTAACTTCCTGGTAGGTGTCGTCGAACTCGCCGGTGTAGTAGTAACCGGTAAAACCCAGACTGGCCGAGAAGCCAGAATCAGTTTCTATTCCGTATCCGAAATAGCCGTCATATTCCAGACCATCTCCGACGTCAGCCGTCCATGCACCCACATAGAAGCCATTATTTTCATAATCAATTCCGGCACTGGCCGAAGAATCCTTCTGGAGGATTCCACGATAGTAATACTCTGATGCAAAACCGATGTTGTAAGACACCTCACCCTCGGCTAGTGCACTCGTTGACATCAATGCGCTTCCTGCTAGCAGCGCCCCCGCAGCGATTTGAGTCAGTCTCTTCATTTTTGGCTCCTAAATTGTTTTATAAGTGTAGAAAGTAGCTTCCACACCCTAAAATGCAAAGACTGGGCCAACATAGAAATAGTGCTTAAGTATCAGTGGGTTATGTTCTTCAAGGGGAGATTACACCAAGGTAAACGCACTTTATTGGTGCGGGTATGCGCACCAATCAGGTGCCTGGCTGAGTTAGTACCTCAACATCGAGCTTTGTGATTTCTGACATGGACTTGGTCAATTCGATGCTCGCAGGGCCCAGAACGCCCGCATCGATCTGCAGGCGGAAGAACTTGATTCCCCACCATCGCGGTGAGCCATCTCCGATCATTGTGATGGTGCCTGTTACACCTGGTGTTAGTGAAAAGTCCCCTGGCTCCACGGCGACCAGGGGATAACTTCGTCCCCGACTATCTGTCAACGAAAAGGCGGATGGATCAAGTGCAAACCTGCCGGCGGTTGCGCTGGATATCTCGAGCGTGGCTACAATCTGTGAACGGAGCCGGGAATTTTTCTTGTTTTTTGTTCTAACCGATTCTATTCGAACTTCGCTAAGATCAACTTCAAACCCGCCTTCGGTCACCACATCTCGGCTGTGTTGAAGCGCCTCGGCAGGAATGGCTATCCAGGTTCGCTCATCGCTGCTCTCAGACCAGGTCCCATCGGATTTCAGGCGAATTCGCCGACCATCCGTCGTCGTGGCAAACCTGTCGTCAGACAGATACTCCCACGAACCGTCCTTCAGTAATTTGACCTCACGCCCATCATCACCCAGGACGGTCTGTTCTGCAGAAACATGCAATATGGTCATGGAAAGCAAAGCGACAAATACTACTGTGGCTGGACGTCCTTTCATCAACAATTAACTGCTACTGTTGGGTGGTTCAGGGGGTGGTGCAGGATCTATAACGTCAATGCCGCCAAGGTCGCTTTCTCCTGGATCGTAAAAATCCTGATCGACCTCGTCCTGCCCCGCAGCATCACCAAGGCTCATATTTTCAAGTGTATCCTGAAGCCTGATCTCGTCCAGCAACGTGTCCATACCTTGCGTAAACGCCAACCCTTGCACTGTGAAAGCATTCGATTGCAATACCCCTGCTTTAACAAGCTGAAAAGGATCTGCGTAACTCGAACTCAGCGTGTTGTATGCGACCTGGAGAAGAAGTTCATTCTGGCCTGGAACTGAGTTGTTGATTGCTAGCGCGAGCAAACCCGCAACCTCATGCTCTTCCACCAGGGGCAGGCATCGTTTGATGATGGGGATTCCATCAATTCGTTCGTTAAGGGCGGTAGCGATCAGGGTGCGAAGCTCTTCGCCAGTCAGGCTGGTCTCACACTGGGCGGCAATATCGTTCGGCAAAACGCCTTCCTGAATCGCCACCAGGATAATTTGCCCAATAGAACCCGGTGAACGCGCAACCGCCGATGAGAGTATCTCAAAAGCATCGTCATAGTTGGCTTCGAGCTGATTGATCAACGACAGGATAAGAGGCGACCCATAACCCTGATCTACATGGTATGCCTGCATCGATGAGGACAGCGGCGGCGCCGCTGAAAGTGGCACGCTCAAGAGAGCGATCAACACACCCCGCAACATCGCCAGGCCAGTCTTTTTAACAATATTCATCAGCCGAACTTTAGGCGCATCAGCCATGAACTTCAATACATTCTGTCGAATGTGCGCAAGCGGTTACTAACCTGCTATCCGTTGTTACATAGGCTATTAGTCGAAATCTGGCACACCAGCGGCAATAAACCACTATCCCGAATCAGCACTATCCGGCTTTGCAGACGATAGGTCGCCTCACTCTCCAACGTATCTGCTGCCAACTCCACTATCGATCGCCTCAGCGATGGGGTCAACACCAGCCAGCCTTTTAACGCAGCGCGAATCAGTTGTTCCGCAATAAGAGGATCATAGGGTGAGAACGCAATTGCCTGGGACAGGGCAATACCCAATTCATCATCCAGCTCTCGACTTTCCAGTTTTCGCTCGAACAAATCTGCCCAGCCACTGGCAAGGAAAGGCTCCGACAGGGTCAGGTCTCTCGCTGCCTGCAACCGCTCCGTTTTGCTCCCGCCAAAACGACTAAACCAGTTAAGAACTCCAGGGTGTTCGCGATCAATCGTTCGGGCCAGCAACATTTTCTCCATGGACTGGTTTCCAGTATTAGAGTTCAATCGAAGCAGCGTAGCGGACCCGAGAATGACCGACGCATTCCAGATCGAAAACAAGAACAATGCCGTCAGTACCAGACGCATTACTTCCCCCTCATCGATCTGACGACCATTATCGATACCATCAGCATGAAGCTCATGAGGAAAACCAGCCCCAGTAGCATCAGTTGATTGAACCCAAATGTATTGCGAGGTGGTACTGCATCCGCGACCAGTTCAACTTTCATCTCTTCCGTCATACCTTCATATTTTTTAACGGCGGATTCCTTCTTCAGCTCAAGCCCCTTCAGTGTCAATTGATTGTCGACCAATCGATCAATGTCTCTCGACACTTTTTCAAGGATCCCATTCACTTGAACCAGTTGCTTCTCATAGTCCTCGATTCTCAAAGAGAGGCGTACTGTGTAAGCATCAATCTGCGCACGTAACAGCGTCGATGCTTCCTGTACCCGGGCCTCATGACCGGACATTTTCAGATGTTGAGACCCATACCTGGCAGCCAGTTCAGCACGCTCAAGCATCAAACTATCCAGTCTGTGGGAAGCTCTTACCACACCGGGTTCGGTCAACGCGCCGACATCCCCCTCTACAGTCGACAGTTGCTGTTGCGCGAGTTGTTCCAGCAAATCGGTAATTGCCTGCTGCCTCGATTCTGTTTGCACAACCAATCGGTCTAATCGCGCTCTTTCGGATGCTGGATTCATCAGGGCAGGATTCTGTTGCAGGAAATCCAACAAACGGGAGCTGGACTCCTCCATCGCGGTAAACAGCCTGGCTTTTTCTTCCGGCGATAGCTGGACCCGGGCACTTAGCTCCAGATACCTACGCGCCAGATCATTGGCTAGTGTCGATGCAGTATCAGCACTTTGCGCCTCTACGGAAACGTTTATCCATTCGGGGTCATCACCGGCACTGACGATAAGCTTTTCTTTAAGCAGGTTGACCGGATCGCTCTTAGCACTCACGAGCTGCTCGAGCCAACCCTCGAGCTGGCCAAGATCCGCCTTGGTAGTCCTGATAACGTTCTGTAACAGTTCGCCGGACTGAATCTTCAGCATATCGTCTGTATCGCCTTTGATGATTGCCGTTGCCCGGTATACGGGCGGCATCGCAGCCACGAATAATCCAGCGAGCAACGTCACCACAATGGCTGTTAGAAGAGCGTTCCAGAAGACAGCGACGATAGAGTTCATGGGTTTGGTATTCACAAGTGCATTAGAAGCATAAGTATAAAGAAGGCTAATTTCTAGAACTGAGTTACCATATGCCACATGCCTTCTGCATCTTTCCATCACCGTCCAGCATTCGCCATCATCCTTCTGGTATTGCTCATCAGTCCATGGCTGCTCGGCAGTAACCGTGACTGGGCCTGGCCCGTACTGGCAATCCTCATCGGATTAGCGGCGCTGACTGCGAACTTCGGCATACGGCACCATCTTTCCCAACATCATAAAGTAGTGCTTGCGGCCTTCGTCTTTCTAACATGCTTTATGTTGTTCCAGTTCTATGGGGTCCCGACCCTGGTCGAACCCGTGACCCATTACTTTTACGGTACTCGCTCTGACATCACCAAGACCATTATGTATCTGGGCTTTTTTTATGCCGTGGTTCAACTTGTAGATAGTCACGACCGATCCAGAGTCTTGATCTATGTCGTGGTAGTCACTGGTTTGCTACAGGCATTGCTCGGGGGCACACAGCAGTTAATGTTTGAGTTACCTCGCGCCCGGGGAAGTTTCCCTAACCCGAATCATTTTGCCGGTTATCTGGAAGTTGCTTTGTGCCTGGCAATCGGATTAATGATTGCAGACAGGGGCCGGTATTCTGGAGCGCAGGACGGAACCAGTATCCACCGAAGTCTGAAGGCAGAAATGGCGGATTTCATCACCGGGCCATTAGCAAGGCTCCGGGTGGTTATCATCATCATGGTAATAGCACTGGTCATGAGTCGCTCACGGATGGGCAACGTTGCCTTCTTCTCCAGTATCCTGATAACAGCAGCCATCGCTTTTTACTATACAAGAACGTTCAGTCGCTATACGGCGTTCCTGCTGGTGACTATTCTTGCGATAGACGCACTGATCATCAGCAACTATTTTGGAATCGAGAAACTGGCCCAAAGGCTTCGCGATACTACTGTAGAGGGGAATACACGGGTAGATTTGCAGCAGTACAACCTGAAAATATTCAAGGATCATGCCTGGCTGGGGACCGGCGCAGGTGCCTACGAAGTTTCATTCCAGCGATATCGAGATGCCAGTATCAGCAATAGAGTGGACCACACGGAAAACGACTACATAGAGATTCTAATAGAGTTGGGAATCATTGGATCATTGCCGCTTCTGGTTATCCTGGTTGCCGGTATTCACTCGCAGGTACGGCTGCTTGGAGGTCTGGTACCTCCGTTTGAACGTGGCATCGCCTTCGGGTGCCTGGCTGGCACGATTTCAATACTCATTCACGGCGCAGCCGATGTTAATCTGCAAATCCCATCCAATGCCCTAATGCTCGTCATGTTACTGGCCATCCCCGTCGCATTAAATCAGGCCAGGGAACAACCCAGCGGTGGCTATTCTTGAAAGCTATAACCTTGAGAACAACAATCCTCATCTTCCTCCTTGTCCTGACCGCCGGCGCTTTCGCTAAAGATCCCATCTGGTTTAACTCAGGTGTAAACAACCGCGATATTACGTTCTCTCCTGATGGCAACGTCCTGCTGACGACAATCGTAGCGCCGAAGAACCAATTCTCCATTATTGCCGTGAGTTACAAAAAGGCCCACGTGACCAACGAAGAACACACATGGACACCGCTCCAGGTCGCGCCTTTCTCGGGTGAACATCAGGACATCGAGGCTGCCTTTCACCCGAATGGGCATTGGGTTTATTTCGCCTCCAAACGACCAAAACCGGACCGCGATGGCTCCGACTGGGACCTCTGGCGCGTGAGTTACTCAGAGGGAAACTGGGGCGAGCCTGAAAACCTGGGTGATGCCGTCAACTCGACGGCGGACGAGTTCTACCCCAGCCTCACTAGTGAAGGCACCCTTTATTTCACCGCAACCCGGACAGACACTCTGGGCCTCGAGGACCTGTATCTTTCAAGATTAGAGGACAATAAGTACAGCGTGGTAGAGAACCTGGGCGCGCCGGTCAACAGCGTTGCCTATGAATTCAATGCTTTCATCGCGCCTGATGAGTCATACCTGATCTTCGGAGGACAGCGTCGCCCCGAAGAAACCGGTGGTGGAGACTTGTATATCGCTCGCAAAGTGAATGGAGAGTTTGAAGAGCCGCAACTGTTGGGTGCTGACATAAACTCGACTCGCCTGGACTATTGCCCTTATGTCTTTGGTGACCGTTTTTACTTCACTACCGAGTTTCCTGACGACGCCGAACTGGGCACAGTCGAGAGAATAAACAGCTGGTACCAGTCACCCGGAAATGGCCTAGGGGACATTTACTCAGTACCTCTGGACTACATTTTTAGGCCTCAATAATTAGGGTATGATTGACCCCTTTTTCCAATATCGAGACTCCCTAAATGGCCACCCTTCTCCAATCCTTCGCTGAAGCCAAACCTGAAGAAATCGCACTGGTTGATGATTTCGGGGAAACCAACTGGCAGGATTTCAATTCCCGCGTTAATCAATTGATTCACGCACTCAGAGGAGCAGGACTCAAAACCGGCGATACCTTTGCGGTAGTCAGTGGAAACCGAAGGGAATATGTTGAAGCCTTCGCAGCTGCATCACACGGCGGCTGGCTACTCGCGCCAATCAACTGGCATCTGGTAGCTGAAGAAGTTGCCTATGTGCTGGCCGATTCAGGATCAAAAGCATTCCTGGTAGATGCACGCTTCATTGAACTTGGAGAAGCAACGCTCGAGCAGCCTGAGCGACCAAACCTTGACGCGGTCATTGTTATGGGTGCTGAGGCCAGTACCTTTGCTGAAGAAACGGAAAGCTTTCAATTATATGAAGAGTTCATTGGCTCTGAGGACCGCAGTGAACCTGAAGAGCAGTTTCTTGGCGGACCTATGTTTTACACCTCCGGCACGACCGGCAAACCCAAGGGTGTAAAAAGCGGCCTGTCTCAAACCGGCGCACCGGTTGAGACTCTGAAGATGATGGGAGAAGGCCTGTCCGGCATGCTGGAAATGCCACAAAATGGTAAAACCCTACTCGTCGGC
>JABBBA010000107.1 GCA_018607685.1 K189A clade bacterium
CCTGCCGCATGAACCGCTTCCTTATTAATTGGACAGGTCACAACGCCTTGAACCCGCTCATCAAGACAGAGCCTTACCGCCGTCTCAAAGTACCTCACCGCAGCCTCACCGCAGGCTGCCGCGACCTGCCCTATCAGCAGACGTGAGGCGTCAAATGAAACGGGTTCAAGCACCTGGATGGTCTGCGGCGACTCTTTGACCTCTTCGGGCGACTCTATGCTGACAATCTTGTGTTGGCAGCCTGTCTGCTGCATCGCCTGGCGTAGACAATCGGCTGAACCAATAACAAAGATTGTCGCTGAACCACGAGCCAGTTCGTTGTAAGCCTTTACGACAATTTCCGCGCCAACTCCCGCCGGGTCACCCATCGTAATGGCGAGCAGAGGCTTTTTCATGGTTTCTCCCTGTTATGTAAAAAAAGTAGGTTAAGAGTAAGCAAAGCATTGAGAAAATAGATCAATGCGGCTTAAATCGGTTGTTAGCCTGATGGCTGTAGCAACAATCATAACGCCTAAGACGGCAATCAGGTAACCCATAAGAGACCGACGAGATTACGTAGTGAGCAGCGCCCACAGGCCGAGAATATCAGCTCGGCGGTCCTTTGCAGGAGGGCTGATGCAATGGGGACGAATTAGCCGAAGGCTGCCAGCCACCACGCCAGCCTTAACCGGGAACCACACCTTGCCTGACCCACTTAAAAACAGCAGCAAGCAACGATATCCCTTGATATCATGATGTCATGCCTCGGAAATCAAATCGCAGAGAACTCATCATCAACACGGCCAAGTCACGATTCCTCGTGAGTGGCTATGATGTCGTGACGGTAGATGCCCTCTGCGAATTGACTACCTCTACGAAGGGGAGTTTCTATCATTTCTTCGAAAACAAGGAGGCGCTGGCGGTCGATGTCGTCAACCATGTGTGGCACGTGACCGAGACAGCTCTGGAAGACAATTTTTCATCGGATACCGGCCCGAGGAAACAGCTCTCTGCGGAGATCGAGCGCATTGCCTCCAGCTATCTTCGATCTGAAGGCAAACGCTATTTCATCGGTTGCCCGGTCGGTACCCTCGCCGTTAGCCTGCGGGGCAAGAGCCTCAAGCTAACCCGCCGGCTGAATTTCGCACTCACACACATGAGGCAGTTCTACCTGGATACGTTCGAACAGGGCCTCAGCAGCGGTGAGATTCAATCCACCCTGTCGGCTGCAGATCTTGCGGATCAGTTCCAGATTGGGCTTCAGGGCTTGAGTACCCTTGGCAAAGCACAACCAGGTAGTCGAAAAGTTCGCGAAATGGCAGAGCTACTGCAAAAAACCCTGATCTAGAGATCTACTTAAGAACGGAACGCAGCAACAGGTTGAGCGTTTGGTCCTGTTCTTCGGCTAGAAACCTGATCGCCCTTCCCACCGGCCGATCGACCAGACCCTGACGTTTGTGATCCAACTGTAGCAGGCTCGCCATTCCATGTAAGCCTGCCCAGGTGATGGCCGCGATTTCTTCCTTTTCCTGCTCAATAAACAACCCATCCTGTTTTCCAAGCCGAATCACATCTAACAAATGGTCGAAGCAAAGTCCGCTGGCTTCCTGAAGTTCGGGGTACTCATCGAATTCAACCAGGCTTGAATCAAAAAACAGCTGGTATTTTTCGGCATGCGCGCGGGAAAAGTTTAGATAACAATGTCCAAGGGTTAAAAATGACTCCTTTGGTGACATATCGTCAGCCAGTGATGCCTGCATCTGGCTGCCCAAAATCTGAAAGCCCCAGGTGGCCACACCGGCAAACAGCGCATTCTTCGAATCAAAGTGGCGGTAAGGGGCTGTTTGTGAAACACCAATTTCCCTTGCAAGCGCTCGCAGGCTCAGGGTATCGGCGTTCTCCTGTCGCAGATGGTCGCAGGCAGCTTCAAGTATCGCCTGGCGAAGATCGCCATGGTGATAACTACCGGATGGGTCATCGGATGTTTCTATCATTGGACTTTAGTGGGCGTTCTTGTTTTTGTTATTGTGCTGACGCCATCCTATCTCAAGTTGATAGCGTTCACATCCAGGGAACTTCTGATTAACTGCATTTTTTTGTGAGCGCAACAAGAACAGCATCATCAGCCTAACCGGTCAGACTTCTGTAAACGCGGGAAACCTCCTCCGGTAGCTGCGCCAGATCCTGAATCACCATGTACTGGCTGTCCGGGCACATGGCACGCAGGTAATCGTGACCCGATGGATCTACGGTTAAACAGTATGTCAGCACCCCCTGTTGCTTGGCCTCCGACAATGCCTTCATCGTGTCCATCAAACCATAATCTCGCGAATTTCTGTCAGTACCATAATCATGATCCTGCGGATAACCGTCTGACATGATAATGAGCGCCTTAATCCTGGAGCCTGTTTCAACCAGACGACGGGTCGCGTGGCGGATCGGTGGCCCCATGCGCGTACTTCGGCGGGGCTTGATTCCACCAATACGCCCCCTGGTCGTGGCATTGAATGGCTCATCGAAATCCTTGCACAGGTAGTAGTCAACCTGGTCCCGCCCATACCCGGAAAAACCACATACCGAGTAGGCATCGCCCAGGGTTTCAAGGGCATCTGCCATCAAAATAACGGATTCCTTTTCTACATCAATGATTCTGCGGGCGACATCATCGAACGCTTTCTTTTTTTGAAAGAAGTCGATGAGATATTCATCATCATCGATATCAAGTGGCTCTAAGGGCTCCACATCCGGGTCAGGAATAATGTCATCGGTCGATGCACTCATATCCAACAGGAACAGGGTAGAGACGTCCCGGTCTTTTCTCTGACGTTGGATGTAAATGTTGTCATCCGGCGTTAGCCCTGCCCGGCGATCAACCACATATGAAATGGTCCGTTCAAGGTCAAGCTCTTCGCCTTCGTCAACGCCTTTGACCTTTCGCAGCATCTCCGGCTTCACCTTGTTCAACTGTTGACGAATCTTTCGTGCCAGGTCCTGGTGATCCCGGAGCACCTCACGCACATATTGTTCATCCGAGTCCAAATCCCTGTGTTCAAACAACGTACACCATTTGGATCGGTAGTCTGAGATCTGGTAATCCCATTCATCATATTGATGCTCACTAGCGTTACTCACGCGCGAGGATATTCCTCCCAAAAACGCTGACAATCCTTCTTTATCGCCCGGATCAATTTCTCCCGGTTCACTTCCCAGTTCATTTTCAAGTTCAGTGAGCAACATGGCGACACCTTCTCCGACATCACCTTTCTTTAGATCACCCAGCTCTACCTGGTCCTGATCGCTGCCAGGCATCTCGGCACCCGGAGGTTGGTCAGGCATAGATTCGAGTTGATCCTGAAGCGCTTCTACGAGGGCCTCAATTTTTAAGGTGGAATTAACCTGATCTACATCGAGCTGTCCGCGATAGGGTACCGGTTCGGGTAGCGCATCCAGAAGCGCGTCCAGTTCTTCCTTTGTTAAACTTATATTCTCTTTATCCGAACTGTCCTCATCGACCAATTCAAGCAACCGGTAGCATTGCTCAACCACCTCCAGGACCGCATCGATGTCAGCGGTTGCCTCATTCAAAGCACCAAGCGTCTTCCAAAGAAGCGCCGCCTCCGGCCAGTAGATTTCACGCACATACTTCTCGTAGGGCGAGTCCAGGCTTGTCAGGACAAGGACTTCCAGTAACTGCGCTCTTCGGGTTCGTTCTTTTATTGGCCTCGTCCCGGCGGCCCGATTTTTTTGTCGCGCAAGTTGCGTCTGCATTCCGGGGTAACGATACGCGATCTGCCAGTCTATTCGCGCGTCTTCTGCTATGAGAAACAAGCGCTCCGCCAATTGAGGGTCCGGATATTCAGCCAGTGCTGCGGTGATTTTTTCGATCTGCGTAAAACAGCCGAACTCCGCATAACCGAGCTGATGGAACAACGACACCTTGTAGAACCCAAAGTTGTCCGGTTCAGCATCAAAAATATTAACGGTTTCAGGTAACCGCACCACTCGCCCATCGTTGTCGGGCAATGGCAAACCCTGGGCGTCACCGCGAAGTCCCGCATGGTTGCGGTTCGAGTCCACGGGAGATCCCCCAACACTCTCAACCACTATGTTTCTTGCCGTAATCGCTTCCGCCAGCAGATCGAAAGTTCTCCGATGATCATCGAAGGAAACCTGGCCCTGCAGAGTGGCTAGCACCTCATTAGATTGCGCAGACTCAAGGTTAAAGTAAGCCTGTCCGGCAAGCTCGTTCCCCCTGGCGACTTCATTTCCGAACTGGACCCATTGGCTGATGACGTGCGACCGACCAATAGGAAGCTTTCCCGCATTCCTATGGAACGCAGACAAGCTATTCGCATATTCAATGTCCGCTCCCAGGTTAAGGATCAATGAAACCTGGTCAGGGTCAAAAGTGCGGAGAGGTTCAAACGAGTTGATCAGGTCTTCAAACGACGGGCCCACATGTTTTAGCAAGGCAGACTCGAGCAGCGTCATTTGAGCAGCGGTAAATCTGCTCTGCAAATGACCAACATGCTCCAGAAAGACAAGGCAACTTTTCGTAGACGTGACCTGAAACCGTCTGACCATAGCCCAGGAAACGTCGGTCAGCTGCTCACTTAATAACAGGAACCGAGACAGGTCATCACGGCCGAGGTCGAACATGCCGCGGGCTACTTCAACCCAGTGGAGCAGATTTTCGCTCTCGCCGCGCGCGAGAAGAATTCGGGCGGCACTAAAGTAACCCCCAATCAAACCCGAGGCATGCTGGTACTTCAAGTGCAGCGCTAAACCGGCCTGCTCTAATTCGGATATTTCCTTCGACTGGCCGTCTTCGACCGCATCCAGCACCAGTTGAAGGTAGTTCGCGGCGGGTTCAAACGAATAACCAGAAAGCTGACATGCGGCATTGCTGATGTCCATCAGTCGAGTCTGATGCTGTTTCACGGCGGCAATCTCCAACAAAAGGTTCACCGTCTCAAATGAACGCCAGCCAGAATCTGCAATGGTGACGCAGCTCCCGATAAAGTGAATGACCTGGTCAGCGGACAATACCGATTCAAGGGAAGTTATTGTCGATCTGAAGAGCGTCGCAGTATCCCGGTTGATCAGCCAGAGTCGCTCCGCGGCCTCTTCTGAAGTGTATGTACTTTTTGGCGTCACGAATCGATGATCTAGTCTGCGGGGAAAACCGCGTCGACCAATTCAGCGATTGCTCGCTGCACTTCAATATCATCGGAAACCGCCTTGGATATGGCAGCATCACAGGCACGACGCGGGAGCAGACCCTGGACGATCAATTGTCCAGCATAGACGAGCAACCGGGTGCTGACGCCTTCATCAAAACCATGGCTTCTCAGGTTCCTGATCTTCTGTCCGATCAGTGCCAGTTGATCTGCAAAAGTCGAACCTACGCCGCTCTCATGGGCAATAATCCTGGCCTCTTCGGATAGCTCAGGATAATCAAAATCAATCGAGATGAACCTCTGCCGGGTACTTGGCTTAAGGTCTTTCAGCACATTCTGATAACCAGGGTTATAGGAAATCACCAGCAGAAAATTCGGATGCGCTTCCAGTATTGTCCCGAGTTTTTCTACCGGCAGAATTCTCCTGTGATCCGTTAGCGAGTGAATCAATACCGTGGAATCTTTACGGGCTTCAACTATCTCATCCAAATAACAGATAGAGCCCTCTTTTACCGCTCTCGAAAGCGGTCCATCCTGCCAAACTGTTTCCTCTCCTTTAAGCAGGAATCTCCCAACCAAATCCGTCGCCGATAAATCCTCATGACAGGAAACGGTCTGCAGGGGTTGTTTAATACTGTTTCCCGCCTGCCGATAGATACGGTGCGCCATATACTCAACAAATCGAGTTTTGCCGCAACCGGTAGGCCCTTTTAGAAGAACGGGAAGTCGCTGCTCGTAGGCTGCCAAAAACACCTCAACTTCATCCGCAAGCGGCAGGTAGTAAGGCTCCTCCTGCAGTTCGTATCCAGTCGCAAGTTCTGTACTCAAATCACTCTCCAGCTATTCTCATATTTGTTTCCCATACCACCGCTTACTCCCCTGTCCAATTGGGTGCCCGTTTCTCGAGGAATGCGTTAACACCCTCGGAAAAATCTTTCTGTCGGCTCATCGAATCGATCAGCCTCTCGCTGTCCTTTACGGACGAAGCCACATCCCTATGGAGATCTTTGTATATCTGCCATCGGGTTTCCCGCAATGATCCGGGGGATACGGTTGCCATCATCTGCCTGACATACGCGTAGGTCTCCTGCATAAGAAGCTCAGGCTCAACAATCCTGTTAACCAGGCCAAGCGTGAGCGCCTCATCGGAAGTAAAGATTCGACTGGTGAGCAGCAGGTCGTTCGCCCGCGGCAATCCGATCAGCCTCGGTAGCAACCAGGACAGCCCATATTCCGCCGGGAAATTGAGCTTGCCGTGCGCGGTGGTGAACTTTACATCAGGCACGGCAAAACGAATATCAGCAAAACAGGCGAGGGCCAGTCCAACGCCGGCGGCCGGGCCATTCATGGCGGCGACAAATGGTTTTGATAGCCCGAAGTGGTAGGCGAAGGATGCGTCAAAATCTGCACTGACACCCTGCCCGGGTTGAACCAGGGCATCCGGCGTGCCAGCGTCGTAACCGCCTTTTTCAATATGGCCTTCAAGCGCTTTGGTATCGGCGCCTACACAGAAACCTTTACCCTCGCCTGTGAGAACAATCACACCGACGTCAGCAGCTTTGTCTGCCTGGTCAAGAACGTAACGGTATTCCGTGTGCATTCGACCAGTCCATGCATTCATGCGATGCGGCCGATTCAACGTAATCGTTGCGATCCGGTCCTGCACATCGTACCGGAGAGTTTTTAGCTCCATCTTTGTTTCCAGAATTTAGTTGTTACGAATGGATGTCAGAAATCCTCTTACGATTTCTGTAATCTGATCGTGATGCCCCGAGAAAAAATGATCTGTACCGGATATCTGTTCTACCTGTGTATCGGCATCTCCAAACCAGTCTTTGGTCGAGTGCATGTCCACGAATTGATCATTTTCCGCAAGGATAACAAGGGTTGGTATGGTCGGGGGATGATGCTGACCAAACATACCCACGGCCGGCGCGACAAGAATCATACATTCCGGCGCCAGTGATTCGTGAGCGGATAGCGCAACCGCACCACCGAAGGAGTACCCTCCCAGAACTAACCGTTCACTGGCCGAAGCCTCTCGGACCCAGGTCGTTGCAGCGGCCACGTCTTCGATTTCACCCAAACCATCACTATAGGCGCCCTCAGAACCACCGACGCCACGAAAGTTAAAGCGCAGGCTGCTGATTCCCGAAGCTAGCAGCGCAGGCTCAAGTGCACCGAGCACCATGTCATTCATCGAACCCCCAAACTGCGGGTGCGGATGACAAAGTACTGCGGATATACCCGTCGAAGTTACAGGTTTCGAATAGCAGACTTCAAGGCGACCGGCTGGGCCTCCAATAGAACCAGCCACGCCGTTATTAGAGCCGGCTGGGCCTTTACTGGATAGATCGGTCAAAAGTTGTCTCTCTGGGCAGGTGATGGACAAAATTATAATCTACCACAGGCATAAAACACTTTGGGTGACAGTTCTTCCCGCTTTGGTTAGAGTCGGCCCCTAATCCATGCCTGCAGGCACAACGTGCGTACAGCTACACTCCTGTTTTTTATCATCCCATTGATTGAAATGATCATCCTGATCGAAGTCGGCGGCATGATTGGTCCATTGCCGACGGTTGGTCTGGTGGTACTGACAGCGATCTGCGGCGTCTGGCTGCTGCGACTAGAAGGGATGGCGACCCTGACGCGGGTGCAGGAAAAGTTACAAAGGGGAGAAATTCCCGAATCCGAATTGCTCGAGGGAATCATGTTAATTATTGGTGGCGCTCTTCTGCTAACGCCAGGATTCGCCACCGACATCATCGGCTTTATTTGCCTGATCCCCGGTTTAAGACGCCCACTGGCAGCGAGAATTATTCGTTCAACCAGCTTCGGGAATTTTCAAATGCACACGAACTTTCAGACCAGTGGTTTCAGGAATACCAATGGGCAACCTGGACAAACAATCGATGGGGAGTTCGTCGCTGAGTCTAACAATGAACCACCTGCCACCAAACCCAATCTAGAGAACCCCGATAAGCGCCAATGAACCCGGAACGCAATACCAGCTACATTGATCAATTCTGGGATGACGCGGTTCTTCCCAGCTTAATCGAGTACATCCGTATACCCAACAAGTCACCTCTGTTCGACCCTTTGTGGGAAGAGAACGGCTACATGCATGACGCTGTCAATCACATGGTCTCGTGGGTAAAGGCCCAGGAAGTTCCCGGGCTTGACGTGCAGGTTCATCAACTGCCCGGATTAACACCCACCATCCTCCTGACCCTTGAAGGCGATACAAACCAGAACGTCCTGATTTATGGCCATCTGGATAAGCAACCTGAGTTTGATGGGTGGGAAGATGGACTGGCGCCCTGGAACCCGGTTATCCGTGATCATAAACTCTACGGCAGAGGTGGTGCTGACGATGGCTATGCCATCTATTCTGCGATAGCAGCCATTAAATCACTGATCGACCAAAACCTGCCCCGGCCGCGCATCAGCGTGATCATTGAGGCATCGGAAGAAAGCGGAAGTCCGGACCTCCCTCACTATATGGAAAAGCTTGGCGAAATCATTGGCGACCCGGATCTCGTGATCGCTCTTGATTCAACCTGCGGCAACTACGACCAACTCTGGCTAACCACTTCTTTAAGGGGCATGCTGGTCGCAGACCTTACTGTTCGAGTACTGACACAGGGCGTACATTCCGGTGCCGCGGGCGGCATTGTTCCTTCCAGTTTTCGTCTACTCCGGCAGATTATCTCGCGGCTTGAAGATGAGAACACAGGGTTTATCAAACCTTCCTTCCTGAATGAACAGATACCGGACACTCGCAGGGAAGAAGCTGTTACGGCAGGAAAGGTGCTGGCAGATTCATTTGCGGAAATGTATCCATTTGCCGGAAACGCTGGTCCACTTGTCGATGACCCCACCGAACTGGTCCTGAACAATACCTGGGCGCCAAGTCTTGCGATTACAGGGCTTGGGGGAGCACCCTCGCCGGACGAGGCAGGAAACGTGCTACGCCCTGAAACCACCGCCAGGCTTGCCCTGCGAATTCCTCCGACAACCGATGCGGTGAAGGCCGCGGTTGCTCTAAAAGCGCTTCTACTTGAATCTGCCCCAAACAAGGCAGAGGTAAATGCAGCGTTCCATACACCGAATGCGGGTTGGCATGCTCCCGCGACAACGCCAGACCTAAGGGGCAGCCTAATGGCGGCTTCGATGGATTACTTCGGTGCGCCTGCAATTGCGATGGGCTGCGGCGGCAGCATCCCATTCATGGAGTTTCTCGCCAGCAGAAGCCCGAATGCACAATTTGTGGTCACAGGCATCCTGGGGCCACATTCCAATGCTCACGGTCCTAATGAATTTTTACACATCCCGGCGGCGAAAAAGTTAACGGCCTGTGTAGGTAAGATTATTGCTGACTGGTCGAAATAGACCAGAAAAGACAGGATAGTAGAAATCGATAGGGAAAGAGTTACAACTCCGACAACTGAGCATTTATCGATGACCTGAATTGGTCGAGTGTAAATGGCTTCTGCAGGAAACTGATATTGGTAGACTTGGCCTCTTTCTGCCTGACATCATGGGGAGAATAGCCACTGACTAACACCACCGGCACGTCAGCATCGACTTCTCTGATCCGCTCAAGCAATTCCATGCCGCCCATGCCCTGCATCGTCAGATCAATCACGCAGGCGATGAATGTATTATCGGTATTAGTGAAAGCCGCAAGTCCCTCATCGCCATCTTTTGCTTCAAAAGACTCAAACCCCATACTTTCAAGCATGGATGCCAGAATACTCCGCACGTATTCCTCATCATCCACAACAAGCACTTTGCCTTTGGCAGATTGTTCAATCACTGTATTCGCGTTCCTTCCTGGCATTCTAGACTCTCTTCCCTGATTTCTCTCGAACTGGCTGTCTTGATGTAAGCGCCAGCGTACTGTTCCCTAATGCAGATTCGCCATCAGTATACTCCAGAGGGAGCCAATTCCCAGCGAATGGAATGACTGATATCTCTACGACATCAACTGTGTTGAGCCGCCAGACAATATTTACAGCCCCAGCACCTGTTGGGCAATAATGTTATGTTGAATTTCACTGGTACCACCGGCAATCGTGTAGCCGCGATGGTGAAACAAGCCACTCGCCACCATGTCAGCATACTCAAAGCCCGCTGGCGGCCCTTCTCTCATCGTAGAATCCTGCGGCAACCCAAGATATCCGGCTATCTCATAGAGCATCCTGTCCATGTCCTGTATCAGTTGGCTGCCCTTCATCTTCAGCATGGACGGCTCGGCACCGATCTCATGGCCCTTATCAAACCTGGTGAGTAACCGTAGGGCTGTTGCATCAAGTGCTTCCAGTCGTATCACCAACTCCGTCAGACCCTGACTGAATGATGCCCGCTGCGGATCTTCGGCAAGTGCACTCATAATGTTGGACAACATTCTTCGGTTTTCCGACACTCTCGACACCAGCAAACGCTCATTACCCAGTAGATTCTTTGCGACGCTCCATCCCCGATTCTCCTCCCCCAGCCTGTTCACCCTAGGTACCCGAACCTGATCGAAGAATACCTGGTTCCAGAGTCGCTTACCGTTAAACGCCAGCAACGGCTCAACGCTGATCCCGGGGTCATCCATTTCCATCAGCAGAAAGGTGATACCCAGCTGCGGCTTAACCTCAGTGTCTGTGCGTACCAGCATAAAAATGTGATCTGCCCGCTCTGCTGCACTGGTCCAGATTTTGGAGCCGGTGACAACATAATCATCACCGTCAATCATAGCCCTGGTCCTGACCGACGCCAGGTCAGAGCCAGCCTGGGGTTCTGAGTATCCCTGACACCAGGAAATTTCGGCATTCAGGATTTTCGGCAGGTAATGGTTCTTCTGCTGCTGCGTGCCATATTTAATAA
>JABBBA010000210.1:0-694 GCA_018607685.1 K189A clade bacterium
GATCTGCTGCAGCTTCTGGAGAGTCACGATGCTTGATCGCTTGTTTAAAAAGTTGCGCGGAAGTTTCGCGCTTGTTCTGGTTGTCACCTTAACCGGTTGCACAAGCGCACCCCCCGAGAACAAAGATAATATTTGTAAAATATTTTCCGAAAAGCGCGGCTGGTATAAAGACGCCAAAAAATCATCACGCCGCTGGGGAACAGACATCACGGTGATGATGTCCATGATGTACCAGGAGTCGTCGTTCATCGCTCGAGCCAAGCCGCCCAGAACAAAAATTCTGTGGGTGTTACCCGGTCCGAGGCCTGCGAGTGCCTACGGTTATGCACAGGCGACTAATGAAACCTGGCGTGCATACAAGAAGTCCACAGGCCGGGGTGGTGCAGACAGGAACAAGTTTGATGACGCCGTAGACTTTATCGGTTGGTACAACGACCAGAGCCAGCGCAAGAACAAAATCAGCAAATCGGATGCCTACCACCTGTACCTTGCCTATCACGAAGGCCAGGGTGGGTTCGCCCGGCGCAGCTATAAAAATAAACAGTGGCTAAAGGATGTGGCGACCAAAGTATCCAAGCGATCCGGCGTCTACCGCGCACAGCTCAACCAGTGTGAATCGAAATTTAACCGCGGATGGTTCAGAAGACTATTTTCTTGATGGCCGTCTTTTTATGGTCGTCCACCTGGCGTTTGT
>JABBBA010000210.1:704-1189 GCA_018607685.1 K189A clade bacterium
GTTTCGACGACTATTTTCATAACCCCACAACCGTCATCTCGACTTACGGCGCAAGCGCCTCCACAGAGAGATCTCCTGCTCGCGAAACTGTGCTGATAAAAAATGAGTTTATTGCGCGGGCAATATACTCCCCTGCATCGGAATCAGTTTTCTCATATCAATGTTCAGCAGGATTGGTCCTTCATGTTTCATGGCGGCCTCAAATGCCGCTTTGAACTCCTCCAGGGTTTCAACGCTGACGCCCTTAACCCCCATACTCTCCGCCATTCCGGCGAAGTCGACAATCCCGAGATCCGTGTCGCTGTATCGACCTTCAAACTGCTGGGATTGAAGGCCGCGGAGCACCCCGTAACCACCATCATTGAACACGCAGATTACCATGGGTAACTGGTATTGGGCCGCGGTGGCCAGCTCCGTTGCATGGAACATAAACCCCCCGTCACCGTGAATAACAACGGTTTTCTTGTCAGTGCCGGCGGCAGCAC
>JABBBA010000210.1:1199-10980 GCA_018607685.1 K189A clade bacterium
CGGCAGCACCGACCGCTAGCGGAAGGCCGGGGCCAATAGCGGCGGAAGCTGGACCGATGAAGGTTCGTGGTTCGTAAATCGGCAGAAGCTGGTTAACAAAGTTGTATGCCGGAACGGTTGTATCCCTGACGATCAGGGTATCCCGGGGTGCAAGTTCGCGTATGGCGTCCAGGATACCCTCGTAGTCCGGGCCCAGCCGTTTCCTTAACTTGTTTCTGAGTTCGCGGTTACCCGTCTGGACCTTCTCAACGAAGTCAGGTGAGGAAGGCTGCGGGTTCATGGCGGCTTCAATTGCCTGAAGTATATCCGCAGCATCGCCGGTCAGCGAGGCATCTGACCTGTGCACCCGGTCAACGACCGACGCGTCAATATCAATATGAAGTAACTTCCCCGGCGGCTTGAGGACCGCCCCCGTGCCACCGACACCAACCTGGAATCTGGTGCCAACGGCGATCGTCAGATCAGCATCTATCATGTCGGCGTGTAGCTTCCTGCTCTGGTACAGGTTACCAATGGCAAGCGGGTGATCCTCAGCAATTGCACCCCTGCCGTTTGGGGTCATAAACACGGGTGCCTGTAGTTTTTCGGCCAGGCGGGTTAATGCATCAGACGCGCCGCCATGGGTGACGCCGCCGCCGGCGACGATGATTCGCTTGGTACTTGCGGTGATGAGTGAAACGGCGTGATCAAGATTCCCGGCCATTTCAGGGTTAACCGGATTGAAGCCTGATTTGCTCTCACTGACTTCTGCGTACTGCAGGTCAATCGGGATCTCGACGGCACCGGAGGATGGTCTGCCTGAATTGATGTCGTTTGCGACCTCCAGAATCGTATCTTCGATCCTTGAAGCAATTCGAACGGACTCGGCACGCCGGGTAACTGTTCTAAGCATTGGCAGTTGTTCTTCCGCCTCGTGAACATAGCCCTGCGCTTTGCCGTAGAACCCGGTTTCTGCCTGCCCGGTGATCAGCAGGACAGGGGATGATGCGTATTGAGCTTCATAAAGTCCGGTCACGGTGTTGGTGGTGCCGGGGCCTGTGCTGGCAATCGCAATACCGGTTTTACCCGTCGCGCGGGCATAGCCATCCGCGGCATGAGTAGCGCCCATTTCGTGTCGGCAATCAATTATCTGAATGGTGCCATCGCGAGTGATAGCGTCGAAGATAGGCATGTTGTGAATGCTCACAATGCCAAAAACGTGGGTGACCCCCATCTTTCTGAGGGCGCTGACAACGGCATCCGCTCCAATCATGACTGCTTCCTTTTTTGTGAAGCAGTATGCCGTTCCTTAAGGTGTGATCACAACCAGTGTGGTTGCGGCAGCTCGACTTACCGGTACTAGCTGGCTTCTCTGCGTGATCCTGAACGCCTCAGCTCTTCGCGTCTGCTTTCTTCTCTTCTGTCATGATCTATAGCAGAGGCTGCCATTCGTCTTTCCTGGTTGCGTCGGTCTTCGCCGCGTCGGTCGCTCGCTTCTCGTCGTTCCTGTTCCATGATCTGGCTCCAAATCGTTTTTCTGACGGTAGTACGGGTGGATAGTGTCGCTGAATCCATATCAGGTCAAGGGGCAGTTTGTAAGTTCTGGACCGATTGGTTTAATTTAGACGCTGCCCTATGTCGGCTCATAGCTCAGTCTGTAAATAACGTTACCATGGTCGTCGGAGATCAACAGGCTACCATCGGGCATTTCCAGTATGTCCGCGGGTCTTCCCCAGGCTACGTTATCCTTTAGCCATCCGTCGATCAGGATGGTTTTGGTACCGGTCTCCGGGTCAACCACCGTGATGTTATATCCCGTGTGCCCGGCCTCGGGCGTGCGGTTCCATGAGCCATGCTCAGCAATCAATATTTTCCCCCGGTACTCCTCGGGGAACATGGTGCCCGTATAAAACTGCATTGCCAGTGGTGCGACATGAGGGCCAAGTTCTACCACCGGCGGTTCGACCGGAAACGCAGGCGCGCCAAATTCGGGGTCGACGACAGAGTTCGCGTGCATATAGGGGAACCCGAAATGTAAGCCCGCTTTAGGCGCCCGGTTGAGCTCGCAGGAAGGGGTGTCATCACCCAGGAGATCACGGCCATTGTCCGTGAACCAGAGTTCGCCGCTACCGGGCTGCCAGGTAAAGCCAACCGTATTGCGCACGCCACTGGCGAATATTTCAGGTTGTAGTGGCTCGCGTTCAAGGTCCAGGCTCATGATGGTGGCGAACCAGGGATTGTCCTTTTTGCAGACGTTGCAGGGAGCGCCAATGTTAAAAAAGAGCTCATTTTGCGGACTGAACCCCAGGTATTTCCAACCATGGTGCGTTTCTTCGGGCAGCCCATCATAAAGAACGGAGGGCTCGGGTGTGCTCTCCAGGGTCCCGTCGATATTTTGATAAACCAGAATTTTGCTGACGGCGCCTACATAGAGATTGCCCTCTCTTATTGCGATGCCGGTTGGCAGGGTCAGGTCATGGTCAATAGTGACGACTTTATCTGCTGACCAGTCCGAATTGGCATCAATGATGCCGTATAGATTACCGGCTCGAAAACTTCCGGCGTAGACAATACCCGATTCGCTCAAGGCTAATTGTCGTGGATTAGTGAGTTCTGCAAAGATAGATATCTTGAAACCCGGGGGAAGCCTCAACTCCTCTAGTGGCAGATCATGGCTTCTGGCAACAGACGGAACCAGCAAGAGCAGGCTGAAGGCGTACGGAAGAATCAGCCTGATCCGCCTCAGGCTTGCGACTATTGGTGATATAATCAATGTCCACATCTTACCGCTCCTTATTATTTCCCAATTGTATGTTGACTGAAGCACTCAAGGAAGAGATCCAGACGGCGTACTCGCGGTTGCTCGAAGAGAAAGGATATCGGGCCCGGCACTGCCAGAAAACCATGATCGCAGAAATTGCCCGGACACTCGGTAATGTGCCCGAGGATAACAGCATCTGCGTCGTTGAAGCTGGCACAGGAACCGGTAAGACAATCGCTTATGCCATGGCAGCGATTCCAATAGCGAAACAGCTTAAAAAGAAGGTTGTTATTGCAACGGCAACCGTCGCCCTGCAGGAACAGATTATCTACCAGGACCTGCCCGATATTCGCCTGCATTCGGGGCTGGAATTTTCCTTTGCCCTGGCGAAAGGGCGAAGGCGTTATCTTTGTCTCTCCCGCCTTGACCTCGCGTTACAGGATAGCGGCCAGGTTAACCAGAGCCTCTCTTTTTTTGAGAACGCGGATAGCGATAGCGACCAGGTCGACTCCGTTATTTTTGATTCAATGCTCACGGCACTCGGGAAAGGTGAGTGGGATGGCGAACGGGATAGTTGGCCGGAAGAGATCAATCAGGCAACCTGGTCCAGGGTTTCGACGGATCACGCCCAGTGTACTAATCGTCAGTGCAGCCATTTTGAAAACTGTTACTTTTACAGGGCGCGCGAGAATATTCATCGGGTAGATTGCATTGTCACTAACCAGGACCTTGTCCTGTCCGACCTGATGATGGGCGGAGGCGCTGTATTGCCTGATCCGGAAGATACGATCTACATCTTCGACGAGGCTCATCACCTGCCTGATAAGGCGGGTAATCATTTTTCTCATTTCCTGGCGCTTTATTCGACGAAAACCTGGTTGCAGCAGATTCCCACCAGCCTGAAGCTTGCCAGTGCAGAAATACCCGCGATCAACTCCGGGCTTATCCACGATGTTGATTCGATGGCAGAGCAGGCCAGCCAAAGACTGGATGATGCCGCCCAGGTGCTTCAGTTACTGAAAGTTGACGCGGAAGAACAGGACGACGGTTGGCAATATCGATTCCCGCGGGGACGGGTCGGCAATGATATTACCAGTGTATCAAAGCAGCTGGCGGCCAGTTTCGAGCGCCTGGATGACCTGATAGACCGGGTCTTGCCGCTTATCGAAAGTACCCTGGAAGATGCTCCGCCGGCGCAGCGGGAGGGCGTTGAATACTGGCTGTCGATGGTAGGCTCAATTTCTACGCGCTTGTCAGCCGCCGCAGAACTCTGGCATAACTTCTCAGAAGAAGCGCATTCGCCTCCCTATGCGAGATGGATCGGTTTTTCGAACCAGAGCCAGATGGAAGGCATGGAAATACAACTATCGAGTCATCCGGTTTCCGTGGCAGATGAACTGTTTGAGCGACTATGGTCACGTTGCGCCGGTGCGGTATTGACGTCGGCTACCCTGTCGGTTGCCAGGGATTTTTCCAGCTTCCAGTCCAAATCAGGCGTTCCACCAGAGATGTCATGTACCAGTCTCGCCAGTCCGTTTCATTATCAGGAACAGGCGGTTTTGTCTGTTCCAAAAATGCGCACCGATCCCGGACAGGCTGACCAGCACACGCAGGAGATTGGGGAACTGCTTCCGGGTCTGGTCAATGATGATGTTGGTGCTCTGGTGCTATTCACCTCATGGCGTCAAATGTTGCGGGTGTTTGATGATATTGATGAAACGTTTCGCGAACGCGTTCTGATGCAGGGCGAACTGTCGAAAATGGAAATCCTCAGTCGCCACCGTGCTGCTGTAGATCGCGGCGAGGCAAGCTGCATCTTTGGTCTTGCCAGTTTCGCCGAAGGCGTAGATTTGCCCGGCGACTATTGTCGGCATGTTGTAATAGCAAAGATACCGTTCTCAGTTCCTGATGACCCCGTGGATGCAACATTGTCTGAGTGGATTGAGGAGAAAGGAGGGAATTCATTTTACGAAGTGATGTTACCGAATGCTGCCATCAGGGTTGTTCAGGCTGCGGGGCGACTACTCAGAACTGAAACCGATGAAGGCACCGTGACCATACTGGATCGCCGTGTGGTGTCTAAATCCTATGGCAAGGTGATCCTGAATTCCTTGCCGCCCTTTGCTCGTGATATTTCCTGAGTATACCGGCCAGCTGCCTGCTGGGCTGGCGTCTTACCGACAGGAGTTTGGGAAACTCGCGGGCGCGATCAATAGCGACTCGATTTTTTGTCTGGCAGGTTATCTTGCGCAGAACATTGCAAGGCTCGCGAGTGAATCGAGTAATAACGCGATAGTCGTTTCCGTTGCCGGTGCACAGGGAACGGGTAAGAGCACAATGACGGGACTGTTAGCATCGGTGCTTCAGGATTGCTTTAACACGAGTACAACAACGCTGTCCCTTGATGACTTTTACCTGCCTCTGGAAAAACGACAGCAGCTAGCCGTCGACATTCATCCTCTGCTCGGCGTCCGGGGTGTGCCGGGCACCCACGATCTATCATTAATGGAGGCGGTGCTTACTGACCTTCTTCAGGGACGATCGGTTCAGGTCCCTGTTTTCGACAAAGGGGAGGATGACCGGAGTTCGGTTCAGCGAAAAGTTGAGCCGGCGAGGGTAATCCTCTGTGAAGGCTGGTGTTGGGGCGCGGTCCCTGAATCAGAAGAGCGGTTGATCCCCCCTATCAATGATCTGGAGCGAATGCAGGATCAGGATGGTCTATGGCGGCGTTATGTTAATGAACAACTCACCCTGTACCAGTCGGTGTTTCGAACCGATGCCCAGATCTTTTTCATGGCGCCTTCAATTGAAGCGATAGTCCGCTGGCGCTTCCAACAGGAGCAGGAGCTGGCGGGTCAGGGGGGTGGCAGCAGGATGATGACCGAACTGGAGATCAGGCAGTTCGTTACTTACTATGAGCGAATTACTGGCTGGATGCTCGAGGAAATGGCCCTTCGCGCCAGCGTGGTCGTTGCTTTGGATGAGCGTCATTCGATTGTGGATGTGCTGGTCAATTAATTCAGGTGCTATTCAGTCGCCGGTAGCTAAGGTACAGCCATATCAATTGCTTGTGCTATTGTCGAAATGTCCCGGTGATATGGTTGTCACCTGTTTGTTTGATGGAGGAAAGATCCAGAAAAGCCTATGAGAAATCTATCTCAGATTGTCATTGTACTGCTGTTCATGGTGGCGCCGATTGCGATATCGGATTCTCTGGCTGAACCTCATGGGAAAAAGGACGGCAGAAGACCTGTCGGGGGCCAGGGTTTGTCACCCAACCAACTGGTTCCGGGTAACTATTCCGGCATATCCAACAAACGTGCCGCATCATTGGTCAAAGAGCGCTATTCCTCTTCGAGAATTCTGGGCGTTTCTCTTCTGGACGATAAAGGGCCACCCGTCTACCGGGTCAGGACCTTATCTTCGAAGGGTGTGGTCAAATCTGTTTTTGTCGACGGTAACTCCGGCGAAGTATTTGAGTGAGGCAAGCATGTCGCGACGTATATTATTAGCTGAAGATGAAGCAGCCCTTAGGGATCAATTGCTGGAGATCCTCGATCGGCATCGATACTCGGTGGACTCTGCCGTTGACGGTGCCCAGGCGCTGGCATTGGGTGAAGCGGAACATTATGACCTGGCGATAATTGATCTTGGGCTTCCAAAGTTAAGTGGTATGGAAGTCATCAGCCGACTCAGGGAACAGGGTAAGGATTATCCTGTCTTGATTCTGACGGCCCGCGCTGACTGGCAGGACAAGGTTGAAGGCCTGTCGGCCGGTGCTGATGACTATCTGGTTAAACCCTTCCACGTCCAGGAGTTACTGGCAAGAATCGAAGCGCTCATTCGTCGGGCGTCGGGCGCAGTTATCCGTGATATGAATATTGGGCCAGTAAGTCTGGATACGAGGGCGAAGTGTGTGAGGGTCGAGGGTTCTGCCGTGGACCTGACCGCTTTTGAGTTCAATTTGCTGGAGTACCTGATGCAACGGCCCGGTCATGTTGTCTCCAAGACTGAGTTGACCGAGCATCTCTACCATCAGGACTTTGATCGTGACAGCAATGTTATTGAAGTCTTCGTCGGGCGACTTCGAAGAAAGCTCGATCCGGAAAACCAGCTCAAGCCAATTGAAACTGTACGTGGACAGGGGTATCGGTTCGGACTGACTGAATGAACCTGAATCCTGGTGTGGCAAGAGGCTCGCTTCGTGTTCGAATGCTGCTGTCGGCTACCCTGGTTCTCGTGGTGTTCCTGGGGGTTGTTGGGGGCGTCGTCGATAATGCTTTCCGCCAGAGTGCGGGGCAGGCTGTTTCTGAAAGGCTTCAGTTACATATCTATGCGTTGATTGCCGCCAGTGTTGAAGATGACGGGGCTGAAGCGGTTGACCTGTATCTTCCAACTGAATTACAGGAGCCCGGCTTCAATGCCATGGGTTCAGGTCTGTACGGGTTTGTTTTAACACCGGAAGGTAATGAAGTATGGCGCAGTGGTTCGGCGCTGGACCTTGATCTGGGTGACCAGGAAAAGGGTGCCCTGTTGGCGCAGGATACTGCGGGTGTCGTGACATTCAACGAACTGCAGTCTGCGCCCGGTCATGGTCCTCTTTTTTACCTGACGTATCCTGTCATCTGGGAAAGTGATCTCGGTGACGCTCGTTTCGTTTATATCGTTCTGCAGGATTTTGCACCCTACAGCAATGAAGTAGCGACGTTCAGGGAGAGTCTCTGGGGCTGGCTTATTGCAGCGGTGGTTGTGCTGGTAGGTCTGCAGTCTGCCATCATGTATTGGGGTCTACTGCCCATCGCAGGCCTGGAGCAAGACCTTAAGGCTATAGAAGAAGGCCGGCGGGAGTATCTCGTGGGTCAGTATCCGACCGAGATAAATGGGGTGACCCGGAGTCTGAATCTTCTTTTGTCAGAAGAGCGAGCGCAGCGAGAGCGTTATCGCACAACGCTTGCGGACCTTGCGCACAGCCTGAAGACGCCGCTGGCGATTCTGAAGGCAGAAGCTGAAAAGCCCGAACAGACCGTGGGGGAAGTGGCCGCTGCATTAGACCAGCAGGTGACACGCATGACAGAAATCGTTTCGTATCAGCTGGAGCGCGCGGTATCGAGTTCGAGCAAACTGTTACGAAACTCGACCCGCATCGGGCCGGTTACCAAAAAGCTGGTGACAGCGATTAAGAAGGTGTACCAGGACAAGAACGTCGAGATTCTGGAGGACGTATCAGATGCGATTTTTCCGGGTGATGAGCGCGACCTGATGGAACTGTTAGGTAACCTGCTGGACAACGCCTGCAAATATGGTCGGGGCAAGGTGAGGCTCGTTGTTGCTGTAGTCAACGAGAGAGTACAGCTCTCTGTGGAAGACAATGGCTTCGGCATACCGGAGTCCGACAGGGGGCGCGTTCTTGAGCGGGGGTTGCGCCTTGATAGTCGGGAATCCGGGCAGGGGATCGGGCTTGCGATCGTCGCCGAGATCGTGGACCGTTACAACGGTGAGATTGAGATCGGGAACTCAGCGCTTGGTGGTGCGAGGGTAATCGCAAGCTTTCCCCTCGCCTGGACAAAAACCGTGTAGTGAAAGGTTCGTAATTTAGAAGCCCTCCCGTTAGATCCCATTCAGTTAAAGGCTGCTGTGAGTACCGTCGCACATCGGCTTTCCCGCAGTCATCTTGCAGCCACAGAAAAATACCTTTTTGGATTCCGTCGCTTCGAATTTCATCGGCAGGAACTCAGTATCCTGGTGAGATCCGTCGCAGAGAGGTTGGTTTGTGCTCTTGCCGCATGAGCACCAGAAGTATGTTTTGCCTTCCTCTACATCTACGCCATAGGGCGATTTTTGTGCAATCGTAGGATCTGCCATGGATGTGTCCTTATTTGAATTTATTAGTGAGTCCAGCATAGGGAACAGGGCCACGCCGCGTCAATTCATTCCGTGGTTCGTGTCCTTGAAAATAGGGGTCACAAACCCTATCATCCCTGCTCTTTTAGTGTAGCTTAAGTGCAGTGGCGCCGTCGCAGCACATTCAAATTTCAGGAGTGTATTTGCATGGATTTCTCTTTCTCAGAGGAGCAGGGTCTTTTACAGGATAGTATCCAGCGATACATCCAGAATAGTTACACCTTCGATGCCCGGCAGAAATTATTGAAGACCGAAGAGGGCTTCAGTCGAGAGAACTGGGCCAGTTTTGCTGAGCTCGGTTGGCTCGCACTGCCTTTCTCTGAGGAGTCCGGTGGTTTTGGCGGTACCGCGGTCGAGACGATGATTATGATGGAAGAGTTTGGCAAAGGACTCGTTGTTGAGCCTTATGTCTCAACCGTCATCATGGCGGGCTCTGTGATTGAAGCCGGCGGAACCAGCGCACACAAAGAAGGGGTGCTGACAGAAATCATGGCCGGAACAAAGCTGGCCTCCCTTGCGTATGTAGAGCCCCAGGCACGATTTAATCTCGCTGATGTGACCACAACAGCAAAGGTCGAAGGCGATGGCTACGTACTGAATGGTTTCAAGGGCGTGGTACTGGGTGGCCCGTCAGCGGATGTTTTAGTTGTGCCCGCAAGGACATCCGGCAACCAAAAAGATGAATCTGGAATCACACTCTTTCTGGTTGACGCTTCAGCCGGTGGGATTTCAAAACGCGATTACCCAACGATTGATGGCATGCAGGCGTCCGAAATTAACCTGGACAATGTGTCAGTTCCTGCGACCGCCGTTCTCGGTGAAGTTGATAAGGGTCTTGCGCTGCTTGAACTGGGAATCAACAACGGCATTCTCGCCGTTGGTGCAGAGGCCGTTGGTGCGATGGAAGTGCTGTACAAGACAACGGTTGAATACTGTAAGACCCGTGAACAGTTCGGGCAGCCCATTGGAAAGTTCCAGGTGCTGCAACACCGTATGGTGGATATGTTCATGGAGCATGAGCAGGCAAAATCCCTGCTCTATATGGCAGCGCTTCGCATGAGCGAAGACGATGAGGTTGAATCCCGTAAAGCAATCTCTGCATTGAAGGTCCAGGTTGGGAAGGGTGGTCGGTTTGTCGGC
>JABBBA010000209.1:0-2880 GCA_018607685.1 K189A clade bacterium
GCCAATGAGATCTATTACGATGAAGACTATGCAAAGTCTACTGACCAGGGTGCGATCATAGCGCCACCAACCTTTGTACAATCGAGCGCTCAGTTCGACCCGGACTATGCGCTGCGCCCAAAAATTGGCAAGGAATGGTTTGGTTCAGCGAAAGGCCCAACCGGAATCACCAAGAAAAAAGAAGGCGGTGGCGGCGGCGGTGGTAACGGCGGTGGTCTCCACGCAGAGCAGCACTACGTTTATCACCGACAGTTAAAAGTAGGTGATGTGCTAAAGGCTGAAAATAAACCAGGCAAGAGCTGGGAAAAGGAAGGACGTCGAGGCGGAAAGCTGATGTTCAACGAAACAGTCACAGAGTACCGCGACCAAAACGGCGAACTCGTGATAACAGCAACCGGCGTTGGTGTCAGGACAGAACGTCCAGCCACCTCAGGCGACAAGTAAGGAGTCTTTTAAATGACACTAAAAGCAAGTGAAGTAAAGGTAGGCGATACCTACCAGGAAGAGGTGTGTGACAACCTCTCAAGAACCCAGATCGTCCAATATGCGGGCGCGTCCGGCGACTATAACCCCCTACATAGCGATGAGGTTTTCACCACGGAAATCGCGGGATACCCTTCGGTTTTTGCCCACGGCATGCTCTCGATGGGGATGACCGGCCGCATGTTGACCAATTACGTCGGTGACGGGCGGCTCACCTACTATGGCGTGCGATTCACATCCCAGGTCTTCCCGGGTGCAACACTAACGGCCAGGGCGACGGTCACTGAGATTCGGCAAGAGAACGGCGACACCATTGCCGACATCGAGGTGTCTACCACCGATGGCGAAGGCGTTGAGGTCATCAAAGGTAAGGCATCGGCCAAACTGGACCCATAAACACAGAGCAGGCAGGAACGAACAGCGCCGACTTTATGTCGGCGTTTTGTTTTTCTCTATCAAAAAAATCAGGTTACAGGCTTTCCAATGCATCCAGGACGATGCCTGCTGTCAGTATCTGCGGTAACACTGTCGCTTTAGGCGCATCCTTCGCATACAGCAGGTAAAGGGGTACACCGCTTCTGCCATATTCCTGCAGCGCCGCCGTGATACCTGGATCCTCATTGGTCCAGTCACCCTTCAGATACGTTATTCCCTTGTCCTTGAAAGCAAATTGTACACTCTCAGTATCCAGCGCATTCAGCTCGTTGACCTTACAGGTAATGCACCAGGCAGCGGTGAAGTTCACGAAAACCGGGCCCTCCTCTCTGGCCGCAGCCAGCGCCTCGACGGAATAGGTACCCGCTCTGTCTTCGGTAGCATTCACAGAAGACTGCATCACCCTTGCCTCCTGCATCGACCCGATATAAAGCGCCGCGCAAACCAGTAACAACGCGGACAATCTGACGACGCCACTATTAGACTGATTGAGCAACCAGAGCGCGAATGCAATCAGTAATGCCCCCGCGAGGACCTGCATCATTGCATCGGGACCAGCCTGCACACCTAGCACCCACAACAGCCAGACCGCCGAGGCGAACATCGGAAAGGCCAACAGCTGTTTCATCACAACCATCCACTGACCCGGCTTCGGCAGTCTCTCCAGCAAACCCGGTGCATAGCAGAGCAACACATACGGAAGGGCCATCCCGACACCCAGCGAGACAAACACCAACACGCCCGCAACAGGCGACTGGATCAGAGCATAGCCAACAGCAGCCCCCATAAAGGGAGCCGTACAGGGTGCTGCAACGATCGTCGCCAGTACACCGGTTGATACAGACCCGAGATATCCCTCCTCGCGCCCGCCGCCATTGCCTACCGACATTAACGTGCCGCCGACCTCAAACACTCCCAACA
This sequence comes from K189A clade bacterium, assembly GCA_018607685.1. Classification (GTDB taxonomy): domain Bacteria; phylum Pseudomonadota; class Gammaproteobacteria; order Pseudomonadales; family Azotimanducaceae; genus UBA9659. Next base: position 1,840 of record JABBBA010000209.1, read on the forward strand.
GGTTCAACCCAATGACCAGAAACAGATAGGCGAGCATGCTGACAACGATCGGTGATTGCAGCTGGAAACCCCAGCCGATCGCCTCTCCACTGGCCCGCAGCGCAATCAGAACCAACGCTATCGCTACAAAGCTTGCAATAACACCTCCGGCATAAGCCAGGCCGTGCATCCTGATGGAAGTACCTTTCTGGTGGGATTCAACCAACGACAGAATCTTGATGGACAGCACCGGAAACACACAGGGCATCAGGTTCAGTATCAGGCCGCCCAAAAAGGCAAACAGCAGAGCAGCCAACAAACCTGTTTCTCCTGAAGCAGGTTCGCCCGCCGCATTATTCGCTCCCCGGGCGGCGCCAGAATTCCCCATTCTGAACTCATAACTCGACACTATCCCGTCGCCGACGGATTCATGGATCACGATCACGCCGGACAGATCCGAAGAATCTGCATCAAAGTCGTAGCCAGGCTCCAAGTTAAGGACCAGACCCTCGTCTAACATCGAGAATAGCTGACTGGCCGGGTTATCAATTAATTCCGGCACAAAGGGGAAGTATTCAACCGCATCAATTCGATTGCCCGGTACAACCGGTAATCCCACCGTTAACAGAATCTTGTCTCCAACAACCCGGAAACTACTCACCACATCAATCGGTACGGGCACGCTTGCCCGTGCCGCAAGAAAGGTATCAAACGCCGCTGCGTCTGGAATCGTTGCCCCGATGGGGATGGACGCTCTGACCTCGACCTTTTCCGGAATACAGATATCAGCGCAAACCAAGACTCTTCCTGTCCCCTTCAGCTCAACGACATTGGCTGAAAAATCCTTCGGCACCGAAACCGAGAACGGCATCAACACTTCGGTATGGTAGCCATAATTCATCAACGGCCCATAGGGAATACGCTCCGGATAGGGATATTGGAAATCGCTGACGACAACGCCTTCCGATACCGTCCATTTGATATCAGGCGCCGCACCGGAATCGCCCGGATTTGTCCAATAGGTATGCCACTCGTCGTCAATGTCCTGCCGAAACACAACAT
>JABBBA010000209.1:2890-10947 GCA_018607685.1 K189A clade bacterium
CATCAAACGAATCACCCGGCGCAATACTTGTGACTGCTGGCAGCAGCTCTACACGAACATGCGGTTCCGGCTGGGCATTCACGTTTGATACCGCCAGCAGGCTGCACAGAAGCAACAGAAGTCGCATTTTGATTTGAATACTCAGGGTCTCATTCCCCAGGTCACGGGACCTTTTAATTCTTCCAGCAATGGTTCGACCCAGTCTGCCCAGCGACACAACCTGGCGCGGGTTTCCCTCGGGTCAATCAGTTCATGAACAGCAAAACTTTCCATCATGGGAAAAGGAGACCGGTCCTTCATCAACATTTGTTCCAGCTCCCGCCGCTTTTCGTCCGGATCTTCAGCCGCCGCGATTTCACGGTGGAAGGCAACAGCCACCCCACCCTCTACCGGCAGTGCTCCCATTTCATGGGACGGCCAGGAAAGCTTGTAGGTATTTGGCGCAAAGTGGGCCGCGGAAGCAACCCCAAAAGACTTGTGTACGGCAATCGTTGCCCAGGGAACCGTTGATTGGACCGCCGCTGCTACCGCACTCATGCCATAGCGTATACAGGCCGCCTTCTCGGAATCCGGGCCAATCATAAACCCGGGTTCATCCAGGAAATTAATAATCGGCAAATGAAATGTATCGCACAATTCCATCATCCGTTTCGCCTTCTGCGAGCCTTCAGCGGTCATTGCACCGGCAAAATGACGGCAATCGTTGGCTATCACCCCCACAGCTAAACCATTTAGTCGCGCCAGACCAATAATCTGGCCATGCCCATAAAAGGGCGCGATCTCAAAAAACGAATCGAGGTCTACCACGTGCCGAATGACTTCACGCATTTCAAAGGGTATGCGGCCATCCCTGGGAACAATATCAATCAACGCTTCATCCGCCCGACTTGGATTGTCGCTGCAATCCTCGCGCCGCGACAATTGCCAGACATTCTGCGGCAGGTAACTCAGAAACCGGCGCATTTGAGCCAGCGCGTCTTCCTCCGTCTCGGCAACATTATCGACAATGCCGCTACGGGTATGGATCTTCCAGCCACCCAGTTCTTCTTTTGTCAGCGACACGCCAAGCGCACGCTCTACCAGGGCCGGTCCACCAACCATGACCTGGGAGGTCTCCTTCACCATGACAGAAAAATGGGATGCCACTAATCTGCCCGCCGGAAAACCTGCAACAGGCCCCATCGCGCCAGAGACCACGGGTACTTCGTTCATGGCCTGGGCAATGATCTTGAACCTGGGCTCGGCATATACCGGAGAACCAACGGTAGTAGGTCTGGGACCGCCGGAACCGGCGACACTTCCGCCACCGCCCTCAAGCATTCGTACAAGCGGTACCTTGAACTGCACCGCCAGTTCTTCCGCGTAGACACTTTTCCTTAGACCTGCCCCGTTGGGTGATCCACCCTTCAAGGTAAAGTCTTCACCACCCACAACCACTCGCTGACCGCCAATGGAGCCAAACCCCACGACATAGTTGGCGGGGGAAAAGTCCTTGATCTCACCGTTATCATCTTTCTCTGCGAAACCTGCCCCCTCGCCATGCTCCTCAAAGGAATCCGGCGACACCAGCGCATCGATACGCTCACGGATTGTCAGCCTGCCCTTGGCATGATGGTTAGCAATAGATTCAGCACCACCCTGCTCCTTTGAAAGCCCGCGCCGTTGTTCGATTTCCTTGGCTTCTTTGTGCCAGCTCATCGTATACCCTCAGAAATTGGTCCCGCCTTTATAACAATGAAACCAGATTCAACCAAACCGGAAGCGCAAAGCGCCATCAGGCTGGCATCGCTTTGCCAATCAAATCCGCGAATCACGACGCTTTTAGCGCATTATGGTTAGAAATCGGTGATTGATCATGCTACCTTTCTGCCCCTTATCCGATCTGGCAAATCTCTGCCTGCCCGGACGACATAACACTTCTAATTAAATCTAGTGAGGTAGATATGCAAATCGTGGTTCCTGCGGAAACGTGGGCTAATGAGCGCCGCGTCGCACTTATCCCTGACTCGGTGAAAAAGCTCACCAGAGCTGGCTTATCCGTGTCAGTAGAATCCGGACTAGGATTGCAATCGGGATTCAGCGATGCAGACTATACGGAGGCAGGTGCAACTGTTTCCAATGATCGCAATGGATTGATTTCCAGTGGCGATATGGTGCTCAGAGTCCGAAAGCCAAGTACAGAAGAGGTCGCTCTGCTAAAAAAAGGCGCCATCCAGATCAGCTACCTTGACCCGTACAACGAACATGCGCTGGTCGATTCGCTTGCTTCACAGGGCGTGACGGCGATCAGCATGGAAATGATCCCCAGAACGACACGTGCACAGAAAATGGATGCCTTAAGTTCTCAGGCGAACCTGGCCGGTTACGTCATGGTATTACTTGCAGCCAGCAAACTGGATCGCATTCTACCCATGATGATGACGCCCGCCGGAACACTCAGCCCTGCAAAGGTCTTTGTTATCGGAGCAGGTGTCGCAGGCCTACAGGCTATTGCAACGGCAAAACGTCTTGGCGCACGTGTTGAAGCATTCGACACACGCCCAGTTGTCGCAGAACAAGTGCAATCTCTCGGCGGTAAATTCGTCGAGATTGATCTTGGCGAAACAGGACAGACAAAGGATGGATACGCCGAGGCACTGACCCCTGAGCAATTGGAATTGCAGAGGCTCGGCATGAAAGACGTGATCAGCGAATCCGATATCGTCATTACGACTGCCCAGCTCTTTGGTCGTCCCGCCCCCCGAATCATCACCGCAGACATGGTCGCTGCGATGAAGCCCGGTGGTGTGATCGTCGATATGGCGGTGGACTCCGGCGGTAATGTCGAAGGCTCAAAGCCAGATGAAACGGTAGAGATTGATGGTGTATCTATCATCGGAATGGCGAATCTGCCTTCCCAGGTGTCCACCGATGCCAGCCAGATGTATTCATCTAATCTTTATAACCTCGTCAGCGAATACTGGGATGAGGAAAACAAAACCTTCAATCTCGACCTTGAGGACGACATTCTCAAGGGCTGCGTCATTACACACGATGGTAGTCTTGTAAACGAAGCCATCCAGAACATAAGGGGAAGCTAAAATGGAAATTGTATTTCTGATTTTTATTCTCGTGCTGTCGGTATTCCTCGGCTTCGAACTGATTTCCAAGGTACCTGCAACACTACACACACCACTGATGTCCGGTGCGAATGCGATTTCCGGCATCACGCTTGCCGGTGCATTTCTGTCAGCCGGGATGGTAGACAGTGAGATGGGTAAATACCTCGGCACCGCTGCGGTGGCATTCGCCACTGTCAACGTTGTGGGTGGCTATATGGTAACTGACCGTATGCTCGGCATGTTCAAGAGCAAGAAAGCAGGTGGCAAATAATGAATATCGAACTGTTAGCTAACCTTTCTTATATTGTCTCAGCGGCGCTATTCATCTTCGGTTTGAAGATGCTGGGTTCACCGGCCACCGCAAGACGCGGCAACCTGTTCTCATCTCTGGGTATGTTAATCGCCGTTGTCGCCGGTCTGACCGCCGAAGGCATCGTCAGCTACGAATACATTGTAGGTGGCATGGTTCTCGGTGCAATTATCGGCGGACTTGCCGCCCGACTGGTTGCCATGACGTCCATGCCTGAGATGGTTGCCCTGTTCAATGGCTCCGGCGGCGCAGCCAGCCTGCTGGTGGGCTGGTCAACGCTTTACGGTGGCGGCATTGAGACGTTTACAGCGATAACTATTCTGCTCGCTATCCTGATCGGTGGCCTGACCTTTACCGGCAGCCTTATCGCCTACGCGAAGCTTGCGGAAGTGATGAACAGCGCAGCCATTGTCTTTAAGGGACAACGAATCGTTAACAGTCTGCTACTAGTGGGTATTGTCTACGCTGCCTATATGTTCTGCCTGGATCCTCAGCCAGACAGCCAATGGTTATATATAACCCTGGGCCTCGCTCTGCTGCTAGGTGTTATGGCTGTGATTCCAATTGGTGGCGCCGATATGCCGGTGGTTATTTCACTGCTGAACAGCTACTCCGGCATTGCTGCCTGCGCTGCAGGTTTCGCCATTAACAACAACATCCTGATCGTCGCCGGTTCACTGGTTGGTGCCTCCGGTATCATTCTGACCAACATCATGTGTAAGGCAATGAATCGTTCACTCGCAAACGTTCTCTTCAGCGGGTTTGGCGCAGTGAAACAAGGCAAGGCGATTGAAGGTGAAGTTAAGCCTATCTCTGTTGAAGACGCCTACTACCTGTTTGAAGCCGCCAGCAATGTCTGCTTCGTACCGGGTTATGGTATGGCCGTCGCCCAGGCCCAGCACGTCGTGAAGGAACTCGGTGAGATTCTGGAAGCAAACGGTTGTGAGGTGAGCTACGCGATTCACCCTGTTGCCGGACGTATGCCCGGTCACATGAACGTACTCCTGGCGGAAGCTGACGTACCGTACGAACAACTGGTTGAAATGGACGATATCAATCCAAGGATTGAGAACGTTGATATTGCAGTCGTGATTGGTGCGAACGACGTTGTTAACCCCAGCGCTCGTGAAGATGAAGACAGCCCCATCTACGGCATGCCTATCATCAACGTTGACCAGGCACGAACTGTGTTCGTACTGAAGCGCTCGATGGCTTCCGGCTTCTCTGGTGTAGATAACCCACTGTTCTTTGGTGAGAACACTCGAATGTTGTTCGGTGACGCCAAGGAATCTATCGCAGGCGTTATCTCCGAATTCGGATAAGCTATCACCTACCCCCGGCAACGGGGGTAGTTTTTCAATACCCCCCTGCCAATCAACTCTGCATTTTCCAACGATAAATCCAATCGTTAAGCTACCATTGCCTTTTCCCTGCGCCTTCCGTTCCACCTGGTTGGCTAAGGGGCACGCAAAGAGACTCAATAAATAACACGAGGTGTCAGCGATGTTTGAAGGCATGCATAATTTTTTATTAGGTCAGCCTGTATTGGTGTTTTTCCTTGTGTTGAGCCTGGGGTACCTCATTGGCAATATCCGCGTCTTTGGTATCAGCCTGGGTTCCGTCGGCGGCGTCCTGATCGCAGGCCTATTGTTTGGCAACCTCGGCTACACCATGTATGAAGGCATGCAGACCATGGGGTTTGCGCTTTTCATATTCTGTGTGGGTTACCAGGCCGGGCCACAATTTTTCGACGTGCTGATGACCAGCGGACTGAAGTACCTGTCATTGGCACTGGTCATCGCCAGCACCGGCTTCGGATTAGCGGTGATGCTCGCGTCTGCACTGGATCTCGAACCGGGAATGTCGGCGGGTCTGCTAGGCGGAGCACTGACAACCACGCCTACACTGGCCGCAGCCCAGGATGCCGTTCGCTCAGGTTTAGTCGATATCCCAGCGGGTTTCACCAGCGAACAGGTGCTGACCAACATCGGTGCCGGTTATGCACTTACCTACCTGTTCGGCTTGATCGGTTTGATCCTGACGATTCGTCTGCTACCAGGCATTTTAGGTATTGATCTTCCCGCCGAGGCGGCCAAGCTGGAAAGCAGCAACAACCAGGATGCGGCACAGGGCCTTTCAAAGATCAGCACACGCACCTACCGTGTGACAAACCTGGAGCAGGTCACCAAATCCGTCAAGCAAATGCAGCAGGAAGCGCTGGGGGAAATTTCTTTCGCCGCGATTCGCCGTGCCGGTGAACAGATCGAAATCGATCAAGACACGTGGCTGGAGCTTGACGATGAGGTCCTGGTTATCGGCAATATCAATCGACTGCTGGCGACCACACATTTCGTTGCAGAGGAAACCCCCGCCACCGCGGAGCTTAACCTGAAAATGGAAACCTTTGTGGTCGTAGTCAACAGGCCCGGGGTGATCGGCCGCCCATTATCTGCCATTCGACTCAGCGAGCATCTTGGCGTCTTGCCACTTAAGGTCAGGCGTCTGCGCACGGAGTTGCCACTAACTGCGGATCTTATATTGCATCGTGGTGACGTCATCACCTTCTACGGACCGGCCATTGCCATTGACACTCTGCTTCGACACGTCGGGTATGTTGAGCAGGCAGTGGATGAGACGGACCTGTTTACGTTCGCGCTGGGAATAGCGGCAGGTATTGGCCTTGGCACACTGGTCATCAATATCGGCGGTATCGCTATCGGTCTGGGTATGGCAGGCGGCCTGCTTGTTACCGGATTGTTGGTTGGGTTCCTTCGTTCACTGTACCCCATATTCGGCAGAGTACCTTCCGCAGCACGTTGGGTTTTCATGGAAATGGGCCTGCTGCTTTTCATGGCCGGTGTGGGTGTAAATGCTGGCGGAGGCATCGTCGAGGTCGTCGAAACCTCAGGGCTCAAACTACTGGGCGCTGGTATCATCGTCACTCTGGTGCCAACGCTGGTCGGTTATTACTTTGGCTGCAGGGTGCTTAAACTGAACCCGGCGGAAGCGCTTGGCGGCGTCACCGGTTCGATGACCTCCGGCGCAGCTCTAAGTGTTGTCACTGATGTTGCAAAGAGCAACGCGCCTGCCCTGGGGTACACAGGCGCATACGCCTTTGCCAATGTCATCCTGACAGTCGCAGGCACCTTGATCATGCTGGTTTAGTGGATAGGCGTAAATAGAACGCAACTGTATCCCAGACTGTTATAAGGCAACCCACCGCACAGGCACGACGTGCCCGGTGAAATTGATGGGCCAGGTGATCTGGCCTTCTACTCAGTTGCTCCAGACTTGAGCCTCATGGCTCCCTGCCCCTTCATCTCGACTGTAAAAACCCAAAGATGACCAGAAAATGGCCGATCTTTCAGCTATCGGCCATGAGAAAAGCACCCTAAATGTAGTCGGCTACAACTATTTACAAATACCAGCTGATAGGCGTAAGGTGGTTGTGTCTCTTCGTGCCAGACTCAATAACTCATGTGGAATACTCAAAGAGACGGTTAAAAGATCAGTCAGGAATCGTAGACCAATAATAGGAATAAACTATGCTTTCATTGAAATCTGTATCCCGCCAAACGCTACGTGCGTTTGGAGTCTCTTCACTCGCCCTCTCCAGCTTTATCATTCCAGTCACTTCCATACACGCCGCAGAAACCGCGGGGATTGAAGAAGTGATTGTTACCGCACGTAAACGGGAAGAACGCCTGATTGATGTGCCGGTTTCAGCTGCGGTTCTAACCGCTGAAGAGCTGGACCGCTATCGCACGCGTGACCTGGCTGAGCTAACACAACGCATACCTGGTTTATCGATAAGCCATGCTGCAGGTGGCGGCCAGGGCGGCAACATTTCAATCCGTGGTGTCGGTAACCTCGCCGTTGACTATGGAACTGACCAGCCTGTTTCACTGGTATTGGATGGCATGTCCTTCCAGCGAAGCCACGTGCTGGATGTTGGTTTTTTTGACCTGCAATCGGTAGAAGTACTGAAGGGGCCACAGTCACTGTACTTTGGCAAAAACAGCCCCGCTGGTGTCATTGGCGTGACCAGCAAGTCACCGACCGTAGGCAACGAGATGGAAGGGTTTGTACGCGCAAGCTATGAATTTGTTTCTGAAGACCCTGTGATCGAAGCGGGGATCTCTTTCCCTGTGGGTGATACCGTGGCAATGAGAATCGCTGGTCGGTTCCAGGATATGAACGGCGGCTGGCTCGATAACTCTGCACAGGCTATCGATAACAGCCTGCCAGATGGAGTAGTAGGCATAACTCAGTATTCGACCCCGCTGCCTCTCCGGGGTCCTTCCTACGATGAGTATCCTGGACAGGAACAAACGGTCGTACGGTGGACAACAGTCTGGGAACCAACAGATAACTTTGAAGCAAAACTCAAGTTGTTTTACTCCGAGTCAGAACAGAATGACTCTGGCGTTACGGTACTGGTTGCCTGCGCCGATGGCGTAGGAAGCAATCCCTATTACGGCGCCGGCCCATTTCTGTGGCCGGACGTTTCCCAGACCTGCACAAACTCTCCTCGCCTGAAGAGAAACGGCGCATTGCCACCGGCGGATATCGCCGATGCGCACCCTGGCCTTGACGCAGGAGACAAGTTTTACAACCGGGTCGAGAACGACATATATACTCTAGAA